>JAJFJE010000198.1 GCA_021774355.1 Alphaproteobacteria bacterium | reverse complement strand
CGAGCGTCGGGCCACGGCACGGACGCGGGCAGCCATCTCGCCGAGGTCGAACGGCTTGACCAGATAGTCGTCGGCGCCGGCATTGAGACCTGCGATACGGTCGCGAATCTGGTCGCGGGCGGTCAGGACGATGACCGGCGTCTTGGCCCCCTCGCGGCGCAACTGCCGCAGAAGATCGAGACCATCGCCATCGGGCAGGCCGAGATCGAGCAGCACCAGCCGGTAGTCGACCCCGCTCAGGGCAGCCTGGGCATCGTCGGCCCGGCTGACCCAGTCGACGGCGTGGCCGTCGGCCGCCAGCTGCTCGGCCACCGCACCGCCCAGGTCATGTTCGTCTTCGATCAGCAGCACCCGCATGACGCCCGCTCTACCCCCCTCGACCACACGACGCCCAACGCACCCGGCGGCCCGGCCCCCCTGCCCGCCCGACACGGCTGCGGCGCGGCACGGTCCTGCCGAAGGTCGAACGACAGACGCTGGAACACAAGGGCAAGATCCGGCCAAAGCCCGCACGGCAGTGTCACCGGTCTGCCACTGGACCCGCCCCGACGGATCGGGGATAGTCCGCCGGCGCTCATCACCGGCAGACCAACCCCATGCATCCGATCCGCTTCATCGACCTGCTCGCCCAGCGCCGGCGCATCGGCGACGCCGTCGACCGCGCCGTGCTCGACGTTCTCGCCAGCGGCCAATACATCATGGGCCCGGCCATTGCCGAAGCCGAGCGCCAGCTCGCGGCCTTTTGCGGCGCCCGCCACGCCCTGACCTGTGCCAACGGCACCGACGCCTTGCGCCTGGTCCTGATGGCCTGGGGCGTGGGGCCGGGCGACGCCGTCTTCGTTCCCGCCTTCACCTTCGCCGCGACCGCGGAAGTGGTGGCCCTGGTCGGCGCCACCCCGGTCTTCGTCGATGTCGAGGCAAGCAGTTTCAACATGGCGCCCGACCATCTGGAGCGGACCGTCGCGGCGGTCCAGGCGTCTGGCACGTTGCGGCCGCGGGCGGTCATCCCGGTCGATCTGTTCGGCCATCCGGCGGATTATGATCGCCTGGCACCGATTGCCGCAGCGGCCGGCCTGAAGCTCCTGGCCGACACGGCCCAGGGCTTCGGCGCCCATTATCGCGGACGGCGGACCGGGTCGATCGGCGACGCCGCCGCAACCAGCTTCTTCCCGGCCAAGCCGCTCGGCGTCTATGGCGATGGCGGCGCCGTCTTCGTCCCCGATGACGAAACCCGGAGCGTGCTGGAAAGCCTGCGCATCCATGGCCAGGGCACCGATCGCTACGACAATGTGCGGATCGGCTTGAACGGCCGCTTCGACACCATCCAGGCCGCCATCCTGCTCGAGAAGCTGGCAATCTACGAGGACGAGATCGGCCGCCGCAACGCGGTCGCCGCGCGCTATGCCGCGGGGCTGGCAGGCGCCGTGGCGGTGCCGCAGACCGCGCCGGATTGCGTCTCGATCTGGGCCCAATATACCGTGCAAAGCGACCATCGGGCCCGGCTGCTCGCCCGCCTGGCCGAGGCGCGGGTGCCCACGGCGATCTATTACCCCAAGCCCCTGCACCGCCAGACCGCCTATCGCGGGTTCCCCGTCGGGCCGGGCGGCCTGCCGGTGACCGACGCCCTGGCCGAGCGGGTCTTCGCCCTGCCCATGCACCCCTATCTGGAGCCCGAAACCCAGGACTACATCATCGATGCGGTGCGCCGGGCGGCGCGGCCCTGACCGTCAGGCGTGGCCGGCGTCGCCGGACAGGCGGGTGACATCGAAGCCGAGCTTGGCAATGGCCCGCCGCCACTTGCCGTCCAGATCGCTCGAAAACAGGATCTCGGGATCGGCATCGACGGTCAGCCAGCCATTGGCCTGGATTTCGGCATCGAGCTGGCCGGCGCCCCAGCCGGCATAGCCCAAGGCGAACAGCACCCGCTGGGGGCCCTGTCCGTCGACCACGGCGCGCAGAATGTCGACCGTGGCCGTCAGGGAGACCAGGTCGCCGACACCGAGCGAACTTTCCAACGCATAGTCGTTGGAATGCAGGACGAAACCCCGGCTGGTTTCCACCGGGCCGCCGAAATGCACCCGGATATGCTCGGCAGCCTGGCCGTTCTCGATGCCCAACTGGCCAAGCAGTTCGGGAAAAGTGATATGCGGCGCCAGCTTGTTGACCACCAGACCCATCGCCCCCTCGGCCGAATGGGCGCACAGAAAGATCAGGGACCGCGCGAATCGGGGATCGGGCATGCCAGGCATGGCGATCAGGAATTTGCCTTCGAGCGAGCCGCCCGATGCAAATTGAGTGCGAGTCGAAGACGTGATCATAGGGAACGGGTGGGATGATGCGCGCCGTCCGGCAAGCCCTGCCGCACCCGAAATGCCATTTCGCGGGCAAAGCCTGTCCAAAAGGGGCGCCCCGCATGAGGGGATGCGGGGCGCCAGGGACTTATGGTTTGGCTGCCTCGACGATCGAGGCAGGACGACCATGGCACGCCGGACCGGCAGGCGCAGTGACCGCTGTCACATCCCGTGATTGACGCCCCATCTTCCTCGGTTAAGGTCTGGGCCATGGCCAATCCCGCTGATCTCGCGACCATCGCCTTGCTCCAGGGCCTGACGCCCGGCGAACTCGAAGAGCTTGCCCGCGCCGCCCGCTTCCAGCATTTCGAGGCGGATGCCGTGGTCCTCAACCGGCAGAGCGACTGCCGCGGCGTCTATCTGGTCCTGGAAGGCGCCGTGGACGTGGTGAACTTCTCCGCCCAGGGGCGCGAGATTGCCTATGCCCGCCTCAAGGCCGGCGATTTTTTCGGCGAATTGTCCGCCATCGACGGCGAGCCGCGCTCGGCCAATGTGGTCGCCCAGTGCCCCTGCCGCATCGCCGTGGTCCCGCGGGAGAGTTTCCACGACCTGTTGCGCCGGCGCCCGGACGTGGCCTTCCGGGTGCTGCAAAAAATGGCGCGGATCATCCGCACCGCCGACGAGCGGATCATGGACCTGGCAACCCTCGGCGCCCATAGCCGGGTCTGCGTCGAGTTGCTGCGCCTGGCCAAGCCCGACCCGGTGGGTAGCCAGGGCTATCTGATCTATCCCCTGCCGACCCAGGCGGAAATCGCCGCCCTGGCCTCGACCACCCGCGAGACCGTCGCCCGGGTGATCGGCCAATTGCTCGAGGCAAACCTCGTGCGGAAGGTAAACAAAACCATATATATCGATGATAAAATAAAACTTTCCGCCGTCGCCCAGCGCCTCGACCCGCGCCGCACGGAACACGAGACCTGCTGACGGCGCGGCCGCCAGGCCGCCGCCCCAGTCCAGGACGGAGCACGCGTCACTGGATCCCCCGTAGGATAACGAGCGCGCGCGTCACCCAGGCCCGGGGCCCCTTCTCAACTGTCGTCATCCCGGCCCCCGAGCCGGGATCTTCCCTGGACGGGGCCAGCGAACCGACCGGACAGGATCCCGGATCGCCGCTGCGCGGCGTCCGGGATGACGAAGGTAGAAAGTGTCACGCCGGTCTTGGGGGGCCATGGCCAACCCTGGGGCCCTGGCCAACCCCGGGGCCCCTGGCGGCCCCTTCTCAACTGTCGTCATCCCGGCCCCCGAGCCGGGATCTTCCCCGGACGGGACCAGCGAGCCGACCGGACAGGATCCCGGATCGCCGCTGCGCGGCGTCCGGGATGACGAGAGAGGGGGTGTCGCCCAGACCCCGGGACCCCTTCCCAAAAGTGGTCATCCCGGGCCCGCCCTTGACAGGGCCGCGGAGAGTGCCGAAGTTCCGGCCCTGCCCTCGCCTGGAGTTTTGCCCATGTCGGTTTCGTTGACCCTGCCGGATGGCAGCCTGCGCTCCTATCCGGGGCCGGTCAGCGGAACGATGCTCGCGGCCGATATCGGCCCGGGCCTGGCCAAGGCGGCCTTGGCCTGGCGGGTCGATGGCGCGCTGCGCGACCTGTCCGCCGTGGTCGATCGCGATGCCCGGGTCGAGATCGTCACCCGCAAGGCGGACGAGGCCCTGGAGCTGCTGCGCCACGACGCCGCGCACATCATGGCCGAGGCGGTGCAGGAGCTGTTTCCCGGGACCCAGGTCACCATCGGCCCGGCGATCGAGAACGGCTTCTACTACGACTTCGCCCGGGAGGAGCCGTTCACCCCAGCCGATCTGGAGCTGATCGAGGCGCGGATGCACGCGATCGTCGCCCGCGACGAGGCGATCACCCGCGAAGTCTGGCGTCGCGACGACGCCGTCGACTTTTTCGAAAAGGCCGGCGAGTTCTACAAGGCCGAGCTGATCCGCGCGATCCCGGCCGACCAGGATATCAGCCTGTATCGCCAGGGCGCCTTCATCGACCTGTGCCGCGGCCCCCATCTGCCCTCCACCGCCAAGCTCGGCCACGGCTTCAAGCTGATGAAGCTGGCCGGCGCCTATTGGCGCGGCGACAGCCGCAACGCCATGCTGCAGCGGATCTACGGCACCGCCTGGCGCGACGAAAAGGAACTCGCCGCCTATCTCACCCGGCTGGAGGAGGCGGAACGCCGCGACCACCGCCGCCTGGGCCGGGAGATGGACCTGTTCCACCTCCAGGAGGAGGCGGCCGGCTCGGTGTTCTGGCACGCCAAGGGCTGGACCCTCTACCGGGCGCTGGAGAGCTATCTGCGCCGCCGCCTGGACGCCGCCGCCTATATCGAGGTCAAGACCCCCCAGCTGGTCGACAGCTCGCTCTATGTCGCCTCGGGCCACTGGCAGATGTATGGCGAGAACATGCTGAAGGTCGCGGTCGACCATGGCGAGCGGATCTACGGTATCAAGCCGATGAACTGCCCCGGCCATGTCCAGATCTTCAAGCAGGGCGTGGTGTCCTATCGCGAACTGCCGATCCGCATGGCCGAGTTCGGCTGCTGCCACCGCAACGAGCCGTCGGGGGCGCTCCACGGCATCATGCGGGTGCGGCAATTCACCCAGGACGACGCCCACATCTTCTGCACCCCCGAACAGGTGGTGGAGGAAACCCGGAAATTCTGCCGCCTGCTGGAAGTGGTCTATGGCGATCTTGGCTTCTCGGACGTCAAGGTTGTGCTCGCCACCCGGCCGGACAAGCGCGCCGGCGACGACAGCGTCTGGGACCGGGCCGAAGCCGAACTGGGCGCCGCGATCAACCAGGCCGGCCTGGACTACGAACTGGCACCGGGCGAAGGCGCGTTCTACGGCCCCAAGATCGAATTCCACCTGCGCGACGCCATCGGCCGGACCTGGCAATGCGGCACGGTGCAGCTCGACTTCGTCCTGCCGGAGCGGCTCGACGCCAACTATATCGGCGCGGACGGCGCCAAGCACCGGCCGGTCATGCTGCACCGGGCGATCCTGGGCTCGCTGGAACGCTTCATCGGCATCCTGATCGAGCATTATGCCGGCCACCTGCCCCTGTGGCTGGCGCCGACCCAATTGGTCGTCGCGACCATCACCTCCGACGCCGATGCTTACGCCGAGACGGTCGCGGCCCAGGCCC
>JAJFJE010000197.1 GCA_021774355.1 Alphaproteobacteria bacterium | reverse complement strand
CGGGCCGCGCCGGCCGGCCCTGCCGCGGCGCGCCCTGAACTATGTCGCCATTGGCAGACTCGTTGCGCTGGCGACCGTGGTCTTCGCCGCGGCCGGGCTGTGGGCCGTCGCGACCCGGCCGCTCAACTACGATATCGAGTTCAAGGCCGGCACGGCGCTCGACGTCGAGATCGACCGGTCGATCACCCAGTCCGACGCCACGGACCTGATCTATGGTTCGGGGATAGCGCCGGCCACTGTCTCGATCGGCGGCGACGGGCAGAATGTGATCGCCGCGCGCTTCGACGACGTCCTGACCACCGACCAGGTCAACGACGTCATTGCTCAGTTCAGGGACAGCTACGGCCCCACCGTCAGCTTCGCGGAAAACACCGCCGATCCGGGCGTCGCCCGCCATCTGGTGATGCAGTCGATCGCGGTCGTGTTGCTGGCCCTGGCCGGCACTTTCCTGTTCATCCTGTGGCGCTTCGGCTGGCGTTACGGCGTCGCCGCCATGGCCACCGTGATCAGTGCGGTGTGGTTGGCGATCAGTTGCTTCGCCCTGTTCTACCAGGAGATCGACATCACCTTCATCGCCGCCACCCTGACCGTGATCGGCTACACCCTGAACGGCGTCGTGGTGGTCTTCGACCGGATCCGCGAGACCCTGCGCGACGCCCCCCCGGTCGCCCTGGTGACCCTGGTCAATGGCAGTATCGCCCAGGTCCGGCGGCGCACGGTCTTCACCGCCCTGACCGTCACCATCGGTGCCGCCTGCCTTTACCAGTTCGGCGCCGAGCCCCTGCAGATGTTCGCCCTGGCGATCTTTCTTGGCCTGGCCTTCGGCACGGTCGCGTCGCTGTTCGTGGCTCCCGTGGTGTGGCTCGCCCTGCGCCCGCCGCCGCATGCGGCGGGGCTCGCGCCGCACCGCGCCTGAGGGATGAGACGAGGCCGAGGACGATCATGATGCGATGGACGACCGGGCTGTGCTGGAGCTTCCCCGGCCTGACCGGCCTGGCCTGCCTGACCTGCCTGACCTGCCTGGCCGCCCGGGCCGGCGGCATGGCCGCGGCGGCGGACGTGGCGGCGCCCGAGACCGTGCCCACCCTGGCGATCGAGGGCAGCGTCGCGTTTCAATACGACGATGTCATCAAGGCCAGCGACGCCGCCCTCAAGACCCGCGATGGCTATGTCACCATCGAGCCCGAAATCACTGTCAACCTGTCGCCCCATATCCACCTGTTCGGCCACCTGGTGCTGGAACCGGTGACGGAGCCGGCGGACGCCGAGCACCGGTTCCTCAAGGACCACGGCCTCTATGCCGAGGAGCTTTATGCCGAAGGTGTTTTCGGACCGGTGGCGCTGGCTCTGGGCAAGTTCGACCCGACCTTCGGCTGGGCCTCGGATGTGGCGCCCGGGGTCTATGGCACGGATTTCGCCGAAGCCTATGATCACCTGGAAGATCTCGGCCTGCGCGGCACCATCACCCTGGCCGACGGGCCGGGCGACGATCTGGGGATCACCACGGTCCGTCGGCAACTCCATCTGGCGGCCTTCACCGACGACACCACCATGTTCAGCCGGTCCGCCTTCACCGCGCGCGGCCGACACCGCCGCGGCGACGGCGGGGTCGGCAACACCCGCAGCCCGCAATCCTTTACCGTCGGCTACAGCGACGAAACGCTGGATGAAGACGGCGCGGTTGCCGGGCCGTCGTTTCAGCTGGCCTATCGCCGTCTGGCCCGGGGCGAAGGCGACGCCCATGACGAGCAGGCCGTGCTGGCCAGCGTTCAGGACAAGCGCGACCTGACGGCCGAACTGTCCCTGACCACGGTGGCCGAGGCGGTCTATTTCAGCCACGCGGCCGGCGGCGCGGATAACGCCACGGCCGTCACCCTGGGCGCCGAGTTGAACCAGGGGCCCTGGTTCCTCTCGACCGCCTATTCGCTGCACGATGTCCGCCATGACAGCAGCCCGCTGGACTATCGCCTGACCGCCAGCATCGGCCGCACGGTCGAACTGGGACCGGTCGGCGACATCCGCGTCGACCTTGGCTATGCCTATGGCCGGGAAGACGGCGAGACCAGCCACACCATCGGGGTGCATCTGGTCCGGGCGTTCGACTGGCAACGGTAAGCCCGGGACCCCCGCCGGCTTATTCGGCGGCGACCGCAGCACCGGTCGCGGCGGCCGGGCGGCGGACCAGCAGGACCAGCGGCAGGACCAGCAGGATGGCCCCGGCAAGCAGGCGGAAATCATCGGCATAGGCGATCGCCATGGCCTGGCGGGTGACCGCATTGTCGAGCATGGCGCGGCCGGCGACGCTGCCCAGGTCCCAGATCCGGGCGACCGCCGGGTCGGTCAGGGCCTGATTGAAGGGCGTCATGTGGCCCGCGATCTCGGCGTGGTTGATGGTGGTCAGCCGGGTCAGCATGAAGGTCGTCAGCGAGATGCCGATGGCACTGCCCATGTTGCGCACCAGGTTGGCGATGGCGGCGCCTTCGTTGCGCAGGCTGTTGTCCAGGGTGGCGAAGGTGATGGCGGTCGCGGGGGCGAAGGTGAAGCCCAGCGCGACGCCCTGGATCAGGCCGGTGCGGATCAGGTCGGCGGCGCTGACATCGGGGGTGAACAGCGACATCTGGTAAAGCGCCACGGCCATCAGGACGATGCCGAAGCTGATCAGGATGCGGGAATCGACCCGGTTGCCCAGCCGGCCGACCAGCAGCATGGCGGCCATGGTGCCGATCCCGCGGGGGGCCATGACCTCGCCCGCCAGCACCACCGGATAATCCATCAGGTTCTGCATGAAGGGGACCATCAGCGCCATGGTCGACAGCAGCACCATGCCCACGGCGAAGTTGAACACCAGGCCGGTGACCAGGTTGCGGTCGCGGAACAGCGCCGGCGTGATGAACGGGCGCGTGGCAAAGAACGCATGGACCACGAACAGGTAGAAGGCGAGCGCCGCCAGCACCCCTTCGGCGATGATCTCGGCCGATTGGAACCAGTCGAGCTGCTCGCCCCGGTCGAGCATCATCTGCAGGGCCCCGACGCCGATCGCGAGCATCAGGAAACCCAGCCAGTCGAAGCGCGACGCGGCCCCGGAGCGCGGCCCGGACAGGAAGGTCATCAGGCCCAGGGCGGTGGCCAGGCCGATCGGCACGTTGATCAGGAAGACCCAGCGCCAGGAATAATACTCGGTCAGCCAGCCGCCCACCGACGGCCCCAGGATCGGCCCCAGCATCACCCCGGCCGACCAGATGGCAATGGCGCGGGACGACTGGTTGCGCGGAAACAGGTCGAGCATGATCGCCTGTGACAGGGGCACCAGAACGGCGCCGAACAGGCCCTGGAGCAGGCGGAACAGCACCATTTGCTCGATCGAGCCGGCGAGGCCGCACAGCGCCGAGGCCAGGGTGAAGCCGGCGACCCCGATCACCATGACCGGCTTGCGGCCGAAACGGCCGGCCAGCCAGCCGACCGGGGCGGTCATGATCGCCGAGGCAACGACATAGGAAGTCAGCACCCAGGTCACCTGGTCGCGCGACGCCCCCAGGGCACCCTGCATATGGGGCAGCGCCACATTGGCGACGGTGGTGTCCAGGGCCTGCATGATGGTGGCCGCCATCACGCAGGCGATCAGGAAGGGCCGGCTGCGGGTATCGGCCATGGCGCCCTCAGAACAGGCCCGACAGGACGCGGCCGCCGCCGGTATCGATGGCGACCTGGGCGCTCAGCCCGGCACGCAGTGCGGGGCCGCCGGCCGGTGTCACCAGGGCCAGGCGGACGGTGACGCGCTGCACCACCTTGACCCAGTTGCCGCTGGCGTTCTGGGCCGGGATGACGGCGAATTCGGCCCCGGTTCCGGGGGCGACCGCGACCACCCGGGCATCGAAGGTGACGCCCGGATAGCTGTCGATGGTCACTGTGGCCGGCTCGCCGGCGACCACATGGGTCATGTCGGTCTCGACCAGATTGGCATCGACCCACAGCTTGTCGGTGGAGACGACCATGGCGACCGGCGCCCCGACGGTGACGTAATGGCCGGGAACCAGGGTTGCGGTCTGCGTCACCATGCCGGCAATGGGGGCCCGCACCGTGGTCTGAGCCAGCTGGCGGCGGGCCTCGTCCAGGGCCGCCTTGGCTTCCATGTAGCGCGGCGTCCGTTCGACCTGCACCTTGGGGTCCCCCGCCAGCGCGGCCAGCTTGGCCTGGGCGGCCTGGTCCAGGGCCGCGAGCCTGGCCCGGGCGGCGCTCAGGCCTGCGGTGGCCTTGTCGCGGTCGGCGCGCGAGGCGAACTGGCGCGCGGCCAGGGTGGCGACCCGGGTCTCCTGCTTGGCGGCCAGGGCGGCGTCGGCCCGGGCCGCTTCGACCTGGGCCAGGGTCTCGGCATATTCCTGGCGGGTCACGGCCACCGCCAGCGCCGCGGCATCGAGCTGGGCCTGGGCCTTTTCGACGGCAATCCTGTAGGGCTCCGGGTCGATCCGGAACAACAGGTCGCCCGCGGCGACATGGTCGCCTTCGCGGACCGCCACATCGGCAATACGGCCGGCACTCTCGGCGGTGACCGCGACCGACTCGGCGCCGACATAGGCGTTTTCGGTGGTGACGTAACGCCCGCCCGCGAGATAGGCCCCGAGGGCGATGACCGCCACGACCAGCGGACCGGCGAGATAGAGCGCCGGGCGCAGCAGGCGCCGGTGGCGGGCCGCGACGGGCCCCGGCGAGGTCAAGGACACGCTGCCATCCATCTCACACTACTCCACATGCTTGGCCAGCTGCGCCGCCAGCCGGGTTTTGATCTCTTCCAGGTCCCGGTAGAGGGCGGCTTGGTGGTCGGCGCCGAGCGGCGCCAGGACTTCGGTGAACACGCTGTTGAGGACCTCGCGAAAGGCGGCCTGGGCGTGACGCCCGGCATCGGTCAGGTAGACCCGCTTGACCCGCCGGTCCTGCGCGTCGACGCGGCGCGTCACATAGCCGGTTTGCTCCAGGCGATCGACCAGGCGGGCCAGGGTGATCGGCTCGACCTCGACATGGCCGGCCAGGTCGACCTGGCGCAGCCCGTCTTCCGCCACCAGGCGAAACAGGATCACCCCCTGGGCCCGGGTCAGCCCCAGACAGCGGGCCCGCTGGTCGACCACGGTGCGCAGCACCCGGCCAGTATCGGAAATCAGCTTTGGCAGATCGCTTGGGGTCATCGTCGCCCTCATGAACCTGCCCAAAATATAATGAGCATCACTATTATAAGCTAGGCTAGTAAGTCCTGTCAGCCCTGCACCGGGCGCGGGCATCCCGCCGGCGCGCGATAAAGCCTTGACGTGTATTTTTACCGAATATATACTTTTAGTATATTTCGCGGGACAGGAAACGACCATGCCGATGAATGCCAAAGCGTCAGGGGCCGTTATCGTCGATGTTCCCGATGGGCCGGCCGTGATCAACGGCCATGGCAGCAGCAGCAGCCTGACCGCAACCGGCCTGTCCGCCACGATCACCGACAATGGCAGCACCGGCGCGATCACCGCCACCGCCACCGCGGGGCCGGCCACGGTCAGCGGCAATAGTTCGAGCAGCGGCATCACGGCCACGGCGGCGGGCGGTGCGGTCACAGTCGACCACAATGGCGCGATGAGCGGCGGCAAGGCCGGCGGCATCACGGTGCGGGGCAGCGGCGGCCCGATCGCCGTCACCGCCAATGGCGCGATCTCGTCGGGCGGCAGCGGCATCGACGTTCAGGCGGCAGACGCCAGCGCGATCACCATCACCGTGACCAAGGGCCTGTCGGCCGGCGCCACCGCGGTAACGGCCGCGACCGGCGGCAGTGCCGCCATCACTATCGGGGCCGGCGCGTCGGGCCATGCGGTGGCCGTGCAATGCAATGCCGCGGGCGGTGCCACGGTCACCAATACCGGCTCGGTCAGCGCGGCAGCCGCGGCCGATACCGGCGCCGGCAGCCTGACCTTCAACAATATGAACGCTGCCGCCTCGGGCTTCACCGCCGCCGCCGGGACCGTATCGACCTATAATAACGGGCCGAGCGCCCATTGGTCCCTGTCCTCGGCCGGCTCCTACGCCCTGGACGGCCAGGAAACCTTCAACAATCAGGGCCTGTTCGAACTGAAGCGCTATTTCTTCCAGCCGCCCTACCAGGTGACCTTCGCCGGCCTCGACGTGTTCCACAACCAGAGCGGCGGGACCATCAGCCTGGCGGCCCAGACCACCTTGGCGCTGACCGGCAATGACAGCTTCGTCAATGACGGCACCGTCACCCTGGGCAGCGATGCCCAGCTGATCGTCGAC
>JAJFJE010000196.1 GCA_021774355.1 Alphaproteobacteria bacterium | reverse complement strand
CTGATCGGGCTGGGCATCAGCACCACCTATCCGCAGGCCTTCTCGGCCGCCGCCCGGCTCGGCGACCGGCCGGCCTCGGAGAATGTAGCGGCCATGTCCACGGTCCAGACCGCGATCGGCTTCGCCTATCCGCCGCTGTTCGGCCTGATCGCGACCGACCATGGCATCCAGACGTCTTTCGCCTTGATCATGCCGCTGCCGATCCTGGCGATGCTGCTGGCGAAGCGGTCCCTGGGGCGCGGGGCTTCGTAAACCGGTCATGTGCGCCGGGCTTGGGCCGGCGGCCAATTCTGCTATGTAGAGGCAACGTCAAATCAAACGGACTTCGAGGGGGAAATCAGCCATGAGCAGCTTTAATTTCGGCATCGTCGGCACCGGCTTCATTGCCGGGGTGGTCGCCGGTGCGCTGGCCAGATCGGACAAGGCGACGCTGTCGGCCGTCGCCAGCCGCAGCCTGGACCGGGCCAAGGAATTCACGACGGAATATGCCGGCACGCCGGTCGAGGGCTGGCAGGCGCTGATCGCCCGCGACGATGTCGACGCGGTCTACATCGCCACCCCGACCGTGGCCAAGGAGGAGATCGCACTGGCCGCCGTCGCGGCCGGCAAGCACATCCTGGTCGACAAGCCGTTCATGGATTCGGCCTCCCTGAAACGGATGACGGACGCCGCCGCGGCCAAGGGCCTGGTCTTCATGGACGCGACCCATTTCGTGCACCATCCGCGCACCGCCGCGATCCAGGCCGCGATTCCGGGCAAGATCGGAACGCCGCGTTCGCTGCACACCCGATTCTACTTCCCGTTCGAGGACCGCGACAACATCCGCTTCGACCCGAAGCAGGAGCCGGCCGGCGCGCTGGGCGACCTGGCCTGGTATTCGGCCCGTGCCATGGTTGAATATCTGCAGCCCCAGGGCGCCATCTCCCAGGTGTCCGTCGTCGCCGACCGCGACCCGGACAAGGGTGCGGTCACCCGCGTGGTCGCCCTGGTCGGATTCGAGGACGGCGCGGTCTCCAGCTTCGACACCGGCTGGACCTGCGGTTCGCTGCTGATGGACTTCGCCCTGGTCGGCACCGCGGGCGTGATCGAGATGGATGACTTCGTGCTCGACGTGCACGACAGCCTGATCTTCCAGAACCCGGACATGGTGGCGCGCTATGTCCACCGCACCGGGGTGACCAATCGCACCGAATTCACCGAGATCCCGGTCCCGGCAAAGACCGGCCAGCATGTCTCGATGGTCGACAATTTTGCCGACCTCGCCGCGTCGGGCGATGCGGCCGGCCGCGCCGCCTATGCCGAGGCCTCGCGCCAGACCCAGTCGATCCTGGACGCGGTCTGGGCCAAGATCGCCGGGTAACATTTCCGCCGGCGCCGTCCTCTCGACAAAGCGGCGCCGGCGCCCCATCTCTTGTGCCAGGGCGCTCCTGCCCGGTTCGCCCATGTGAAGGAGAGCGAGATGACTGTGGAAAAAGCCATTCTGGCCGGCGGCTGCTTCTGGGGCATGCAGGACCTGATCCGCCGCCTGCCCGGCGTGGTCTCGACCCGCGTCGGTTATACCGGCGGCGAGGTCGCCAACGCCACCTACCGCAACCATGGCAATCATGCCGAGGCGATCGAGATCACCTACGATCCGGACCAGACCAGCTATCGCGCCCTGCTGGATTTCTTCTTCCAGATCCACGACCCGTCCACGCCCGACCGCCAGGGCAACGACCGCGGCGCCAGCTATCGCTCGGCCATCTACTACACCGACGACACCCAGCGCCAGATTGCCGAGGACACCATCGCCGACGTCGATGCCTCGGGCCTGTGGCCCGGCAAGGTGGTCACCGAACTCGCGCCCGAGGGCCCGTTCTGGCAGGCCGAGCCGGAGCATCAGGACTATCTGCAGCGCGTGCCCCACGGCTATACCTGCCACTTCATCCGCCCTGACTGGAAATTGCCCAGGCGCGCCGCGGCGGAATAGGGCAGGGCAAGCAGCAACCGTCGAGAAAGTGACGATGACCCAATATAGCAAGACACCCGATGCCGTGGCCGCCCTGACGGCCGAGCAGTTCCGCGTGACCCAGCGCAATGGCACCGAAAGCCCCGGCTCCGGCGAGCACCTCGATAACAAGCAGCCCGGCATCTATGTGGATATCGTGTCGGGCGAGCCGCTGTTCGCCTCGTCCGACAAATACGAATCCGGCTGTGGCTGGCCCAGCTTCACCAAGCCGATCGAACCGGCCAACGTGCAGGAACTGGGCGACGCCAGCCTCGGCATGCTGCGCACCGAGGTCCGCTCGACCCACGGCGACAGCCATCTCGGCCACGTCTTCCCCGACGGCCCGCAGGATCGCGGCGGCCTGCGCTATTGCATCAACTCAGCCTCCCTGCGCTTCGTCCACCGCGACGACATGGCAGCAGAGGGCTATGGCGCCTATCTCGACCAGGTCGAGGACGTCGCTTAGGGCGCGACCGCGCCTGAACTGAGGCTCCACCAGCCCCTACCCAGCCTCACCGCCACCCGAAACCGTCATGCCCGGACTTGATCCGGGCATCCACGGGGTGGCTGCAGCACAGGCCATCGAATTCCAGCAAGACGCCTCCGGCGCGGGTGGCGAACCCGCCACCGGGATTCCTTTGGGCCTGCGCTTGCTTCCCAAGCTGCGCCCCACATCCCCAACGTCCCATCCACCCCAAACCGTCATGCCTGGACTTGATCCTGGTATCCACGGGGCGGTTGCAGTGAAACCGCATCAAGCCAATGATACTGGTGAAATTACACCGCGCGACTCACGGGGAGGTTGAATGACAATCGGGCATGCGATCTGGCGCATCGGCGAAAAGCCTGCGCTCGCTGTCCTCACCGAAGCCACTCACCACGTCGATTACATAGACGACCCCGAGCGCATGGAAAATTTTGTGCCGATGGAATGGTTGCAAACAGTGCCCGTCGATCGAGCCGTTTGGGAAGTCGGTTTCTTCGCCAATACAAACAGCGTCTGCCAGCCTACCGCGCCGAGATGGCGGCACACGATCGAGCGGTTGAAAGTGCGGTTTCCAAGTTATGGGGGTGAAGGGAGGCATGCCGATGCACACGCCGTCGTTTGAGCAATGCTCCTGCTGTGGTCTGGCGGTGGCGGCGCTCGTGGAGAAAGCGCATGTGCCGAACCGCGCTACTGAGCCGGACAAGATCATCCCGCTCTGCATCCTCTGTCACCGTGCATATGATATTGGTCTGACCACAGACGACGAAATGGAGAACATCAGGAACCGCTGGCTCAACGGATTGCCGGCTCCTCATGCTCATGACGAATTGGTGGCCATCTGGAACACACGCGCCGCCAATTGGTCGCGCCTGCATCAGGGCGGCCAGAAACGCGCGGGCCTGACGATCAGGAGAAGCACCCGGGCAAAGCGCGCCTGGAAAACCCGACGTAAAAAGATGGAAGACCAAGCCGGATGAAACTGGGATCCGAAGAGTTGCAGTGCTTCGAAGGCGGCACATGCGAGAAGCAACTGAAACTGAGCTCGGCGAGGCATTCACGCAGGTTTTGGCTCGGTATAATTCCGCGCAAAATCCGAGTGTCTGCATGTCCGCTCAGCCACAGGCAGGGACGTCCGAGCGGATTGTTAGGCAGAGATAAATCCAAATTGCTTCTGATCTACCCGATGACCGAAATCTGTGTGACCACGACATTATGAAGACGGGCGAGTATCGCTATGATTGTCGACGACGCGTCTGTTTGTGATTGACCCACCAGTATCGAGACATTTACGGCCGAATATACCATAATTATTA
>JAJFJE010000195.1 GCA_021774355.1 Alphaproteobacteria bacterium | reverse complement strand
TTCGATCAGGGTCAGGCCGATCTGCTGGCCGACCGGGCGGGGCCCGAAGACGTCGTAGTCGAGAAATCCCAGGCCGGCCGCCAGTGACACGATGCCGGTTCCACCATAGAGCAACACGCCGGCCGCCGCGATAGGCCACAGCACCCGTTCCGGAACCAGGCCGTCCAGGCGGTCGATGCCGAATACCAGGGCGTAGAGGATCAGCGCCGCGCCGACGATGGCGCCGGCCTGGAAGCCGCCGCCCGGGCTGTAGGCGCCGTGGAACTGGACGTAGGGGGCGAGGATCAGGGTCAGGGGCACAAAGATCAGGGCGATCGCCCGGAGCACCACATCCCGATCCATCCGCGCCGGGCTGTCGGCCCTGCGCAGGGGCCGCGACTGGCTGCCGCCGAGCAGCAGCAGGACCCCGAGGGCGGCGGTAAACACCACCACTGTTTCGCCCAGCGTGTCATAGCCGCGATAGGAGCCGAGCACCGCGGTCACCAGATTGGCGACCCCGATCTGTTCGGCGGTATTGGCCAGGTAATAGGGGGCGACATGAAGATTGGCCGGATTCTCCGCCGCCCCGAAGGGCGGCAGTTCCAGGGTTCCGTAACCCAGCGCGATACCGGTGGTCAGGGCCACGATCAGGGCCGGCACGGATAGCGGGCGGCGGAGCACCGGCTCGTCCCGCCCGACCAGGCGGATTGCCGTGATGATCAGCACGGTCGAGATGCCGGCGCCGACGCAGGCTTCGGTAAAGGCCACGTCTGTGGCGTCGAGCAGCACGAACAGGGCGCAGCAGGTCAGGCTGAAGATCCCGGACAGCATGGCGATGACCAGCAGGTCGCTGGTCATGGCGATGGCCAGGGCAACCAGGATCAGCGCGGTCAGCAATCCGGCCGTGAGCGCGAGTTCCATGGGCGTCCTCTCAGTCGAGCGGTCGGGCCGGCGGCGGGACGTTACCGTCGAGCTGGGGACGCAGGCCGCTGCGAAACGCGGCGCGGGCCAGGGCATGACACGCGGTCGGTGACGCGAACAGCAGGACGGCGAGGACGACGGCCAGCTTGGCGGCGACCAGGGCACTGGGCGACAGGATGATCAGCCCGCTCAGGACACCGATGGCGCCGCCCGTGTCGGTGACCCCCGCAGCATGGGCCCGGGTGTAGAAGTCGGGCAGGCGGAACAGGCCCATTGCACCGATCACCAGAGCGCCGGAGCCGACCGCGAGCAGGGCCCACCCTGCCCACATGCGGATCAGTTCGAGATAGTCGAGGGTGGTCATGGCGCCTCCGGCGGCGAACTCGGCCGTTCACTCTCGGCCTGCTCGCGTTCACCGACCAGATAGCGCAGCACGGCGATGGTTCCGATCAGGTTCAGTACGCCATAGGTCAGGGCGATGTCGATGAAATCATACCGGTCCGTCGCGAAACCGAGGACCGCGATCAGCAGAATGATCTTGGTGCCGATGAGGTTGAGCGACAATACCCGGTCGAACAGGGTCGGGCCGCTGAGGGCCCGGGCCAGGGCCACCAGGAAGGTCGCCAGAAGGGCGGCGGCGGCGGCGACGATCACGGGGTGCGGCCCGTCAGCAGGGCATCGATCCGGGCGCAGCGCCGCCCCATCCGGCCGCCCGCCAGATCTGTCGCGCCGTCCCGTTCCAGGGCATGAACGAGGATGTGGTGATATTCGACCAGGACCGTGATGGTCCCCGGGGTCAGGGTGATCGAGTTGGCGAACAGGGCGCGGCCCAGTTCGCTCTCCTGGTCGGCCCGGACCCAGATCATTGTCGGGCTGATCCGGCTCGGCTGCAGCACCGCCCGGATGACCGCGCCATTGGCTTTCGCCATTTCGAGCGCCAGCCAGGCCCAGTACCGCAGCAGCGGACCGAGGGCGGCCAGGGGACGCGGCGCCTGGCCGAGCAGGCCAAGGTGGATGATCAGGGCCATGACAGCAAACACCGAGAGAATCAGGGTCGTGATCAGGAAAGGCGAAAAATGTCCCGACAGCACCAGCCAAAGCGCGGCGAGGACTGACGCAAACAGCAGGCGTTGTGTCACAAAGCCCCCCCGGCAAAATGGTGAATTCGGTTCTGAATCGCGAGTGTGGCGGAATGACACAGGGATGAAAACCCCCTCTGCGTGGAAACTGAAAAGCGGTCGAAACGCGCGGAAAACCTCGCTTGTTCCGGCCACTGCGGGGCGCGGAACCTGGATCCGCCGGAACCGGGGGGGAAAATTCCCCAGCATGACCCGGTTTTCTGGATGACAGGGGCGAACGCCAGATCGATGATCATAAGACCACGATAAGGCGGCACAAGCCGCCACCGCGGGGAGGGGTGCCAAGGCGCATGGGGGGATTCCGCCCTGCGCGGCGTGAAGGGAAGTTGCGCTCATGAACGATCTCGGGGGACGAAGCGCCGATCTGGATCTTGCGACTATCGAAGTCCAGGGGCGCGTGAAATGGTTCGACAGCACCAAGGGCTACGGCTTTGTGACGCCGGTGGAAGGCGCCGACCCGCATGGGCCGGGTGATGTGCTGTTGCACATGTCGGCCTTGCGGCAGGCCGGCATCGATCATGTCGAGGAAGGGGCGACGGTGCGCTGCGAAGCGGTGCGCCGGGCCAAGGGGCTGCAGGCCCTGAAGGTCCTGTCCTGCGACCGCAGCACGGCGGTCGTTGCCGAGGTGCCCGCCACGGTGCCCCGGCGGCCCTTGCCGGCGGTCGAAGAGGCTGGGGATTTCATTCCGGCAACGATCAAGTGGTTCAACCGGGCGCGGGGCTATGGCTTCGTGTCGCGCGGCGAAGGAACTCCGGATGTCTTCATCCACATGGAGGTGCTGCGCCGTGGCCAGGTGCTCGACGTCAAGCCGGGCCAGGCGGTCGAGGTGCGCATCGTCGAGAGCGACAAGGGGCCGCTGGTGGCCGATATCAGGACGGTCTGACACCGTCCTGACGGGGCTGCCCACGCGGTCGGTCAGGGCGTGGACGCCGCATAGGCGTCCACCGGCTTGGCCGCCGTGATCAACCCGGCCTCGGCCAGGAAATTGGCCAGCCGGGTGAACCGGCCCTTGTCGAGGGCGGCGGGCGCGCCGGCAAAGCGGCTGACCGTCAGGCGAAAGGCCTCGGCATTCAAGGCATCGTCGAGTTCGGGGTAGGCCTGGGCCATGATCGTCCAGGCCTCGTCCGGGTGGTTCAGGACGAATTGCGTGCCTTCTTCGACGGCCGCGATGAACGGCGCGATATGGGCATCGCCGGCATGGGCGCTGGCGGCGACGATGACCAGCTCGTCATAAGGCGGGACGCCATGGTCCTCGACCGGGAAGACACGCGCGGGGCTGCCGGCAAGGCGCAATTCAGGGATTTCGAAATTCCGGAAGGCGCCGATCACGCCGTCAACCTGGTGGGCGAGCAGGGCGGTGGCGAGGGCGAAGTTGACATTGATCAGTTCCACATCCTGGAGGGTCAGGCCGGCTTCCTTCAGCATGGCGCCGAGCAGGGCATCTTCGAAACCCGAAATGGAATAGCCGATGCGCTTGCCTTTGAGGTCGGCCAGGGACTTGATCGGCCCGTCCGCCAGCACGGCAAGCGAATTTAGCGGGGTGTCGATCAGGGTTGCGACCCGCTTCAGGGGCAGCCCCTGTTCGACCAGCAGGATCAGTTGGGGCTGGTAGGACAGGGCCAGGTCGGCCCTGCCGGCGGCGACCATTTTGGGTGGATCGTTCGGGTCCGACGGGGCGATCAGGGTGACCGCGAGGCCGCGCTTGGCAAAATAGCCCCGCGCCTGGGCGATCACCAGGGGCGCATGGTCGGGATTGACCGCCCAGTCCAGCAGGACGGTCAGCTTGGTCGGTGCCGTTTCCGCGGCCCGGGAGGGGTCGGGGACAAGCAGGAACAGGCAGAGCAGAAAGGCGATGGCGCGGGTCACGGGGCAGTCTCCACGAGGGCGGTGAGGGGGCGTCCGGCGGCCCAGGGGGCCAGCAGGCGGGCCAGGGCGTCGATCGCGGTGAACAGGACGACGCCACCCACGGCCAGGCACAGCAGGGCGGCGAACATCAGGTCGATCTGCGCCCGGGCATTGGCCTGCAGCATCAGCCAGCCGAGGCCGCGCCCGGCCCCGACCCATTCGCCGATGACGGCGCCGATCGGCGCGACCGCCGCGGCGATGCGCAGGCCGGCGCCCAGGGCCGGCAGGGCTGCGGGACCATAGAGGTACCGCAGCAGGCGCAGCCGGGCGGCCAGGCCGGGGCGCCGGCCGAGCATCACCTGGCCGAGGTCGGCAAGGCCGGGATCGAAGCGGTCAAGGCCGTCGAGCAGGGTGACCAGGACCGGAAAGAAGATGATCAGGGCGGCCATGGCGACTTTCGAGGCCATGCCATAGTCGAGCCACAGCACCAGCAGGGGCGCCAGGGCAAAGACCGGAATGGCCTGGCTGGCGACCACGGCCGGCAGCATCAGGCGGCGCAGCCTGGGGGCGAGTGCCATGACGGTGGCCCCGGCGGCGCCGGCCGCCACGCCCAGGCCAAGGCCGGCAATGATCTCGGCCAGAGTCGTAAGGCCGTGGCGGGCGAGCAGGGCATGGCGGGCGACCAGGGCGTCGAACACCGCCGCGGGCGGCGGCAGGATGAAGGGCGGGGGGGCGGCCAGCCAGATGACCGCCTGCCACAATGCCAGCAGGACGAGCGGGATCAGCAGGCCCGTGGCCATGCGGCCGATCATGCGACGCTGTCCGTCAGGGTGGCGAGCAGCCGCTCCTGGGCAGCGGCGATGCGGTTCTGCTCGACGCCGAGGCACACGCCAGTTTATTTGACGGCTGTCGGATGAGTGGCGCCGATATTTATCGTTTCCGTCACAATGAT
>JAJFJE010000194.1 GCA_021774355.1 Alphaproteobacteria bacterium | reverse complement strand
GCCGACGACTATCTGGTCAAGCCGTTCGACCTCGGCGAGATGGCTGCCCGCGTCCGTGCCGTGGCCCGACGCTCGGTCGGCGAGCCCAGTCCCTGGTTCTCCTATGGCGCCATGACCGTCGACCGGTCGGCGCGCGAGGTGCGCCTGGATGATCGCCCGGTGTTTCTGACCGGGCGGGAATGGTCCCTGCTTGCCCTGCTGGTGGAACGCCCCCGGACGACGGTCTCCCGCTCCCAGCTCGAGGCGGCGCTCTACCAGTTCGGCGCCGAAATCGAAAGCAACGTCGTCGAAGTCTATGTCAGCAGGCTGCGCAAGAAGCTGGGCGCCGCGATCATTCGCACGGTGCGCGGAATCGGCTACCGGTTGGGCGACTGATGGCCGCGGGCGAACCGTCTCCGGGCCGGCGGAAAGGCCGCGAGCGGCCGTGGAGCATCGTCCAGCGGCTGGTCTTGCGCCTGTCCCTGTTCCTTGGGGTGCTGTGGGCGGCGGCGGTCACAATCTCCGTGCTGGCCCTGCGCCACGAAATCGACGAAGTCTACGACAATGCGCTGGCGACGACGGCCAGCCGCCTGTTGCCGCTGGCCGTCGCCGACCTCCGCCTGGACGGGCCGCCGGCCGGCACGCCCGCGGCGGCGGGACACGGCGCCGCCCTGGCCTATCAGTTGCGCGACCGCACCGGCCGGGTTCTGGTCGGCTCGGACGGGGTCTCGGCCACGCCATTTCCGGTGCCCTTGACGGCCGGCCACGACGAGGTCGACGGGCGGTTCTATTTCACGGCGGTCGACAACCAGAGCCAGAGGTATCTGCAGGTTGCTGAACCGGCCGGGGAGCGGATGGAGGCCATCACCGAAAGCGTCATTGCCCTGACCATGCCGCTGCTGCTCCTGGTCCCGGTGGCGGCGCTTGCCGTGCTGTGGTCGGTGCGCGACAGCCTGGCGCCCCTGGGCCGGATCCGCGACGCCTTCCGCTGCCGGGACGGCAGTCATCTCGCACCGATCGACGAACCCGAATTGCCGGAGGAACTGGCGCCGATCATCCGCGACGTCAACCGCCTGTTCGAACGCCTGCGCCAGGCCCTGGAGGGCGAGCGCAACTTTGCCGCCAATGCCGCCCACGCCCTGCGCAACCCCGTGGCGGCGGCCCTGGCCCAGGCGCAGCGTCTCGTCACCCGGCTCGGCGGCAGCCCTCATCGCGACCGCGCCGAACAGGCAGTAACCCGCCTTCACGCTCTCGCCCATCTGGTCGAGAAACTGCTGCAACTGGCCCGCACGGATGCGGGCATCGCCCTGGCGCGGACCCCGGTCGACCTGCTGCCCGTGGTGCGCCTGGTGGTCGACGACTACCGCCGCCGCCCGGATCTGGCCGATCGTCTGGTGCTCGACGAGGGCGGGGTGGACCGCCTGGCAAGCCACATCGACATCGACGCCTTCGGCATCGTCCTGGGCAACCTGCTCGACAATGCGGTGCTCCACGGCGCTCCCGAACGGCCGATCGCGGTGTCGATCGATGGCCGGCAGACCCTGTCGGTGCGCAATGGCGGCGCGGTCGTACCGGGGCCTGTACTCGCTCACCTGACCGGGCGGTTCAAGCGCGGCGCCTCGGCCGGCCCGGGGTCGGGCCTGGGCCTGGCCATTGTCGACTCGATCATGGGCCAATCCGGCGGCCGGCTGGACCTCCTCTCGCCGGCCCCCGGGCAGGCCGACGGGTTCCAGGCGACCCTCGTTCTCGGTGGCGCCCAGGGCGGGTGAGGGTCACCTGCCGGGCGGCCGCCGGTCGCCGGGGTCATTCCGTCCATGCGCTATCGCGTCAGATCGATGCGCCCACCAACAGCGAACCGGATTCCCCGTCGCCAGACGATGCTCTAACATGTTGAAATAACGCATCTTCAGACGGCAAACCGGATTCCCCGGCGCCTGAGGCTGCTCCTAGCGGCCGAACAGCCGCTCCACATCCGCCAGCTTCAGGGCGATGAAGGTTGGCCTGCCGTGGTTGCATTGGCCGGAATTCGGCGTCGCTTCCATCTCGCGCAACAGGGCGTCCATCTCGGGCAGGGTCAGGCGCCGGCCGGCGCGGACCGCGGCATGGCAGGCCAGGGTGCCGCACACCTCGCCCAGCCGTTCTTCCAGTCCGAAAGCGTCGCCCAGTTCGGCAATCTCGTCGGCCAGGTCGCGGACCAGGCCCTGGACATCGAGCTTGCCCAACAGGGCCGGGACCTCGCGGACGACGACGGCGCCCGGGCCGAAGCCTTCGAGGACCAGGCCGAGCCGCGCCAGGGCATCGGCCTTGGCGGTCAGCCGGGCAGCCGCGCCATCGTCGAGTTCGACGATCTCCGGGATCAGCAGGACCTGGCGGGCGACCCCGCTGCCGCTAAGGGCGGTCTTCATCCGCTCATAGACCAGCCGCTCATGGGCGGCGTGCTGGTCGACCAGGATCAGGCCGTCGCTGGTCTCCGCCACGATATAGGTCAGGTGCAACTGGCCGCGGGCCATGCCGAGGGGCCGCGCGACGGTCTCGTCCGGGGTCCATGCGGTGGGTGGCTCGGCCACCCCCGGCGTGGCATCGAGCGGGGCCTGGAAGGCATAGGAGAAGCGGCGGTCCGCGCCCGAGAGGCCGCCGAAGGGGCGGGCGAAGGGCAGGGCCGGCGCGGGGCCGGGGCGAAAGGCGCCGAGGGCGGCATCGCTGACCCGGGTGGTGCCGCGCTGGCCGGCGGCTCCCAGGGCGTGGCGCAGGGCGCCGACGATCAGCCCGCGGACCAGGCCCGGATCGCGGAAGCGCACTTCGGCCTTGGCCGGATGGACATTGACGTCGACGATCCGCCCGTCGAGCTGCAGATAGAGGGCGACCACCGGATGGCGGTCCCGGGCGAGCACGTCGGCATAGGCCCCGCGCACCGCGCCGGCCAGCAGCTTGTCCCGCACCGGGCGGCCATTGACGAACAGATATTGATGCCCGGCGCTGGCCCGGGCTGCGGTCGGAAGGCCGGCCAGGCCGGACAGGCGAATGCCCTCGCGCGCCGCCTCGATCGCCATGGCGTCGGCGGCGAAGGCGCGGCCGAGCACGGCACCGATGCGTGCCGCCACGGCATCCCGTTCCGCCAACTCGCCCTGGGCCTCGACCCGAAAGGCGAGGCGGGCGCCGTCGCTGACGGTAAAGGCGACCCTGGGATGGGCCAGGGCCAGGCGCTTCACGACGTCGAGGACGGCCTGGTATTCCGCGGTTTCGCTCTTGAGGAATTTCAGGCGGGCCGGCGTGGCATAGAACAGGTCGCGCACCTCGACCCTGGTCCCGCGGCCCAGCGCGGCCGGTTCCGCCGCAGCGACCCGCCCGGCATCGACCCGGATCGCCCAGGCATTCCCGTCCTCCCGGTCACGGGACAGGATGGTCAGGCGCGCGACGGCGCCGATCGACGGCAGGGCTTCGCCGCGAAAGCCGAAGCTGGCGATCTGGTCCAGGTCGTCGTCGGGCAGTTTGGAGGTGGCGTGACGCTCGATCGCCAGGGCGAGGTCGCCGGCGCTCATGCCATGGCCGTCATCGGCGACCCGGATCAGGGTGCGGCCGCCACCCTCGACCGTGATATCGATCCGCCCGGCCCCGGCATCCAGGGCATTTTCGACCAGTTCCTTGACCGCGCTGGCCGGCCGTTCCACCACCTCGCCGGCGGCGATCCGGTTGACCATCGACTCGGACAGGCGGCGGATCCTCATCGGGCCATTATGCCGGAAGCAGCGTTCAGGCGCGACTTTCGCGCAGATAGCTCCGGGTCAGGATCTTGCCGTCTTCGACCGCCGGCTGGTCGAACGGGTCGACGTCCCAGAGTTCGGCGGCGATCAGGGTCTCCAGCTCGAAATGCATGAACAGGCCGCCCAGGGCGGCCTCGTCCAGCCGCGGCACGACCAGGCGGCGGACCGGCCGCGCGCGGCGGGCCATGGCCGTGGCGGTGGCCCGGGCCTGGGCCGCGACGATGTCGCCCAGGCTGCGGCCCGCCAGGTAGTCGAGGGTGGGATCGTCGGCAAGATCGGCCCGGATCACCGGGCCCTGGCCGACCGGGGCCAGGTCGATCACGGTAAACAGCTTGTCATTGGGTCCGTCGAGATAGAGCTGGACCTGGCTGTGCTGGTCCACCGGGCCCACGGCCACCCCCGGGGTGGTGCCGCGGCCATATTTGCCGAGGGACTCGGCCCAGAGCTGGCGCCACCAGGCGGCCAGGCGCTCCAGCCGGTCGGCATAGGCGAAAATGACGCTCTGGCTGAGGCCGGCGCCGGCCCCGGCGACCGCCAGGGCGGCGCCGATCGCGGCCGCCCCGTCGGCGTCGCGGTTCTCGGCCAGGACCTGGGCGGCCCCTTCGCGCATGGCCACCGGATCGAGCCCGAGGATCAGGGCGGGCAGGGTGCCGACCACCGACAGGACGGCCCAGCGGCCGCCCAATGCCGGATCATGGTCGAGCACCGGCGCCTGGAAGCGTGCTGCCAGCCGGCGCAGGAGGTTGTTGCCTGGTTCGCTGACCACGGTGAAGTGGCGACCCAGCCGGCCGCCTTCGCCGTTGCGCTCGAGCCAGTCCACGGCCAGCAGCATCTGGGCGATGGTCTCGGCGGTCGAACCCGACTTCGAGACCACCACGAAATGGCAGGTCGTCGGGTCAAGGGCGGCGAAGGCCGCGTCCATGCCGACCGGATCGAGATTATCCATGAAATCCAGCCGCGGTCGCCCGGCGACCCCGCCCCACGGGGTTTGCACCAGGGCGGCGATGGCCTGGGCGCCCAGGGACGAGCCGCCGGTGCCGAACAGGATGACCCGGTCGGCACTGTCGGCGATGCGGCTTGCCGCTGCCCGCTGGGCCGGCAGGTCGTCGCGCAGGGCGGGCAGCGCCAGGTGGGGCAGCCCGGCCTCGTGCAGCGCCG
>JAJFJE010000193.1 GCA_021774355.1 Alphaproteobacteria bacterium | reverse complement strand
GTCCTCGACGGTTACCACACGATCGAAGTCGACGCCCTGTTCCGGATCATAGATCTTCCACGCCACCCAGGCGCCCGCCCCTGGTTCGAGCTGATTAAAGAAGCTCTTCAGGGTGGGAACGATACCGTTCGGGCTTTTGTGGCTGCGGTAGACCCGCCGGCCGTCCAGCACGACCTCTTCATTGGGCTGCCGATGATAGACAATGACCAACGGTGATTTTTTCATGGCTTTTCGCACCTTGCGCGCTGTGCGGCGAAGCGGAGCCCGGTTCGCCGTCAAAATTACGTATAATCAAAAGGATAGGACAGGTGGACGCGCCAATGAGTCGGGCCCCTGAGCGGCCGGCTGAAAATGCCGGATGGCGTCGGCGATGCCCGCCGCACCGGGAAGCCGGCTGTTGAACACATTGGGCATGGCCCGGACGGCATCGACCAGCCGCGGCTCGGAGTTGCCGACGGCGACGCCGTTGAAGCCGGTCTGGAACAACGACAGGTCGTTCATCGTGTCTCCGGCAACCAGGACCCGGCTCGCATCAAGGTCCAGGGCCGCCACCAGGCGCCTCAGCGTGCTTCCCTTGGATATGCCGCGGGGCAACACGTCGAAAAAGCGGTCCGCCGACAGCAGCCCGTCGAACCCCGCCGCCTCGACCTTGGGAATCAGGTCGGCGGACAGCAGGCGCGGATCGCAATCATAGCTGACGCGATAGCGAAACGCGGTCGGCTGCAGGCGCAGTCCCGGCTCGTCGGCAAGCAGCGCCCGGACCCGCGCATTAGCTCCCCGCCAGCGCTCGGCGATCGGCGCCTCGAGCGCGGCAATCGGCTCCAGCGCGGTGCCGTCGAACACCGAGGTTCCGACATCGCCGATGACGTAACGCGGTCGGGGCATCTCGCCGCTGTCGAGCAGCCGGGCGATGAAATCCCGATCGCGCCCGGTCACGAAGATCAGCAGCAGGTCGTCCCGCGCCTGTAAATCCCGGTAAAGCGCGCGTCTCTGCTCGTCGGTACCGCCAAGGAAGGTCCCGTCGAGATCGGTCGCCAGGATGAGTCGGGCCACTGTCATGCGGACAGCAACTCCTCTTCCCGCTCCACCGCAGCGACATGGGGCAGAGACCAACTGTCTTCGAGATGCATCGGCTCGGGGCGCAGGTCCCTGGTCATCAGGTCGTCGAACGCCGGCGCGACCGGGTCGCCGCCCAGAACTGCGCAGACCGTGTCGCAGATCGGCATTTCAACGCGCAGCTTAGCGGCCAGCGCCATCACCGACCGGGCATTGACCGCGCCCTCGACGACAGGACCATCGTCCCCGACGCCCGGCCGCTGGCCACTGCCCAGGGCCTTGCCGAAGGTGAAGTTGCGCGACTGTTCGCTGGAACAGGTCAGCATCAGATCGCCGGCGCCCGCCAGGCCGCCCAGCGTGTCCGCCCGAGCCCCGAGGGCAACCCCCAGGCGGGTCATTTCCGCCAGGCCGCGCGTGACCAGGGCGGCACGGGCATTGGCGCCCCAGCCCAGCCCTTCGGCAACGCCGCAGGCAATAGCGATGACATTCTTGACGGCGCCGCCGATTTCCACGCCGGTCACATCGTCAGAGACATAGGGGCGAAAACTGGCTGTCGCCAAGGTCGCCGCGATCCGTGCGGCGAGAAAGCCGCCATCGATCCGGTCATTGTCGAGGGGCGCGGCCACCGTCACCGCGGTCGGCAGCCCAGCCGCGACTTCGGCGGCGAAGGTCGGGCCGGACAGCACCGCCAGGGGCCGCCCCGGCATGGCCTCTTCAACCACCTGGCTCATCAGTTTGAGGGACCCGCCCTCCAGCCCCTTGCAGCAGATCACGACCGGTACCGCCGCCGGCAGCAGGGCCTCGGCCCTGCGCGCCATGGCGCGCAGATGCTGGGACGGGCAGACCAGAACGGCCAGGTCGGCGCCGATCAAGGCGCGACCGAGATCACCGGTCACCGTGACGCCCTCGGGGATCGGGGCAGTGGGCAGGAATGGGTTGGGGCGTCCCTGGCTGATCGCCCGGACAACCGCCTCTTCCCGGGCCCAGAGCCTGACCCGGCGGCCGGCCCGATAGGCGGTCAAGGCAAGCGCGGTGCCCCATGCACCGGCGCCAATCACCGCGACCCGTTCGAACGGGTCCGTCTTCAATTTCGCGCGCCCGAAGGCAGCTCTTTCGTTGCTGGTCACAGTGGTCCTTCCCCTGTGCTAAGCGACGCATTCGCCGCCAGTTGAACCTGAGATGTCGCGGATCCCCTCCCCATCATGGCACCCATGGTATAGCCATATTTCAAATGCATGTCAACACATTTTCGGCTTAATCTCATTTTATCTCCAGTATACACATTATTTTGAAGTTACATTTTCATTTTGTCTTCGGGTTCGAACCAAGTTCATGAAGAATAATACTGATATTTACGATCATGATTTTTCATTTCATGTTTAGTGCAACATAACATTTGCAGGAGTCAATTTACGCACGAGAATGTCTTCTGGTTCCATTCGCAATGCACCATCCGCCGCGCCCGCGCTGACGACCGGCCCATCGGCATCACTGCAACCTCCATGAGAATCGCGGTACAAAGGCGCGGGCGGCGATGGTGGCGGCCGGCGCGGGCGGTCCGCGGACCGGATATGCCACCTGGCCCCTACGCAGCGGCCGGAACAGCAGCTAAGCTCGCCCGGCCTCAAGAGCGCCAGCCAAGGACGAAGCAATGAAAGCCAACAATGTCCTCGAGACCATCGGCGGTACGCCGCATATCAGGATCAACCGGCTGTTCGGCACCGCGTACCAGGTTTGGGTGAAATCCGAGCGGTCCAACCCGGGCGGGTCGATCAAGGACCGCATCGCCCTCGCCATGATCGAAGACGCCGAGAGTCGGGGCGTTCTGACGCCCGGCGGGACAATCGTCGAACCAACCTCGGGCAACACCGGTATCGGTCTTGCCATGGTCGCGGCCGTCAAGGGCTACAAGCTGATCCTGGTGATGCCCGAGAGCATGTCTCTGGAACGCCGGCGCCTGATGTTGTCCTACGGCGCCGGGCTCGAACTCACCCCCCGGGAAAAAGGCATGAAGGGCGCCATCGCCCGGGCGGTCGAACTGGCCGAGACGATTCCGGGCGCGTGGATCCCGCAGCAATTCGAAAACCCCGCCAACATCGACGTCCACGCCCGCACCACCGCCCAGGAAATCCTGGCCGACTTTCCCGACGGCCTGGACTGCCTGGTCACGGGCGTCGGCACGGGCGGCCACATTACCGGCGTCGCCCGGGTGCTGAAGCCAAAATTCCCCGGCCTGAAAGTGTTCGCCGTCGAACCCGCCTTGTCCCCGGTGATTTCCGGCGGCAGCCCGGCGCCCCACCCCATCCAGGGCATCGGCGCGGGCTTCATCCCAAAAAACCTCGAGGTCGCGCTGCTGGACGGGGTGATCCAGGTAGGCGCCGCCGAGGCCAAGGCCTATGCCCTGCGCTCGGCCAAGGAGGAAGGCCTGCTGGTCGGCGTGTCGTCCGGGGCAACCCTTGCGGCCATCGCCCAGAAACTGCCCGACCTGCCGGCCGGGTCGCGCATCCTCGGCTTCAATTACGACACCGGCGAACGTTACCTGTCGGTGCCGGACTTCCTGCCGAACTATGACGTCTGAAACACCGAGACCATGAGTTACGACGAGGCCTACTGGCACGCCAGCGGCCTGGCCCAAGCCGTCGCTGCAGCCCGCCTGCACGACGGCGACGGGCAGGCCTATCCACCCGATCCGGGCGACCTGATCCGGCTGCACCAACTGGTCCGCCAGCGCTTTGCCATCACCGTGCTGGAATTCGGCGTCGGCTATTCGACCCTTGCCCTGGCCCATGCCCTGGCCCAGAACGAGGCAGATTTCGGCCGGCTCGACACGCCGCCCCGCCTGCGTGCCAGCCACCCGTTCCGGCTGTTCTCGGTCGATGCCAACCGGGACTGGCTCCGCCGCAGCGCCGAACGTCTGCCGGCCGCTCTCGCCGCACGGGTCGTGTTCCACCATTCCGAGGTGCACGTCCATATGCTCGACGGCCAACTGTGCCATCTCTACGACCAATTGCCCGATATCGTGCCCGACCTGATCTATCTGGACGGCCCCGACCCGGCCGATGTCCAGGACCGCCATCACGGCCTCGGCTTCGGTGCATCGGGACGCACGGTCATGGCGGCCGACCCCCTGCTGTTCGAATCGACGCTCTTGCCCGGCGCGGCCATCTTGTGCGACGGTCGCACCAACAACGCGCGGTTTCTTGCCCGGCGGTTGCAACGCCCTTTCCGGGTGACCCACGATCCGGGGGGCGACGTCACATTGTTGGAGCTGGAAGAGCCGCCTTTGGGTCGGGACAATGCCGCCCTGAGGTCGCTGGCCGGGCGCCCACCGGCCTGAATACGGGCGGCGCCGAGACAGTGATTGTTGCTTTCAGCCTGATTGTTGCTTCCTTCAAGACGACGTAGCGGCCTTTTTCACGGCGCGCAGGCGCCTGGTTCAATCTCAGGATTCGATCATGCCCAGAGCAGTCAGGAAGCCGGTTCTCCATGTCCCGGTGGAAACGATGAATCGGGAATTCGACGGCAAGCTCCTGCTTTCGCTGATCGCTGCCGACCGGGGCTTTGACGTCTATCTGGGCGGACAGGCCGCAATGCATGAGAATCTCATTGCCCTGCCGCTCGGGATCTACTTCTCCAAGGGTGTTCGCTCGCCCAGCCGGAAGATCTTCGATCTGCTGGACGGCTTCGGCCACAGCATCGTGGCGCTTGATGAAGAGGCCCTGGTGCGTTTCGATCTCAAACACTTTCATTTCAAGCTGGACCCCGAGACCTTCGGCCGGCCGCGCTTCCTGTTCGCCTGGGGGGGCGATAACGCCGAGGCCTGGGCAAGCTTCTCCGGCTATCGGGGAACGCCGATCATCGAGGCAGGCAATCCGCGCATCGACCTGCTGCGACCGGAACTCCGCGGCTTTCACCGCGAGGCCGTTGCCGGGCTGCGCGAGCGCTTTGGCGATTTCATCCTGATCAACAGCAATTTCGCGGTGGTCAATCATTTCGTGAAGAATCTGACCCGCTACGCGGTTGCCGACTGGGTGCCGCCGCTGGAGGCCGACCAGCACAAGACCGGGTTCCTTGCCCACAAGCAGGAAATTTTCCAGAGCCTGCTGGCGGCCCTGCCGGCGATCGCCCAAGCCGTGGCACCGGCGACGGTGGTGGTGCGTCCCCACCCGTCCGAAAATCCCACAATCTGGGAGGTGGCCGCCCGGGGGCTCGACAATGTCGTGGTTCTGCATGAAGGGCCCGTTGCGCCCTGGCTGATGGCCGCTGCGGCGGTCGTCCACAATTCCTGCACCACAGCCGTCGAGGCGGCCGTGGTCGGGACCCCGGCCATCTGGTTTGCACCGGTTGAATCGGCCGAATTCGACATTCACCTGCCGAACGCCCTGAGCTTCAAGACCACCACGGTCGCCGAACTGGTCGCCGCGGTCTCCACCAGCCTGGTCACCAATGGCGCGCCGCCCGAGGCGATCGCCCTTTCCGAGACCCAGCGCCTGTTGCTTGACCACCATATCGCGGCCTTGGACGGCGCCCTGGCGTCGGAGCGGATCGTCGACACGATGGTGGCCAACCTGGATCGGCTAAAGCCCCGGGGACACGCCTTGGGCGGCCGTCTGAAGGCGCGGCTGCGCTATTACAAATGGCGCCTCAAGCGGACCTGGAACGCCTATCGCAATCCCGATGGCCGGAATTACCTCCGGCACAAGTTTCCGGAACTGGACGAAGGCTTCGCCAATGACCGGCTTCACGGCCTGGCCGCCGCACTTGGCCGGTTCGAGGACCGGCGGGCGATGCGGGTCGGACCGGACCTGCTGCGAATCGTCTGACGGGCGGGCGACGGTCTTGCCACGACCAAGGCCGCGGGAAGCAACCCGGCCCTTTGATACAATGCCCTGAGCCGGCCTGCGTGGTCGCGGATATCCTGCGCAAGCGGTCCTGGGCGGCACCTTGCACTCTTGTGGCGCGTCTCAACCGACGCCACGGCTACATGTCTGCTGCTCACCCGGGGCAATTCTTATAGGGTGAGCCGGCGATCAGGAGATTGGCCATGGTGACCACTGCGGACGAGCCGTTTTCAGACAAGGGCGCCAGCCTGGCGGTGCTGATCGACGGCGACAATGTCTCGCCGAAGGTCGTCGAGGGGCTGCTTGCCGAGATCGCCAAGTACGGCGTCGCGGCGGTGCGCCGGATCTATGGCAACTGGACCGCGCCCAATCTGGGCGGCTGGAAGGATTGCCTGCTCGCCTATGCGATTCAGCCGGTCCAGCAATTCGCCTATACCACCGGCAAGAACGCCACCGACGGCGCCATGATCATCGACGCCATGGATCTGCTCTATACTGGGCGGTTCGACGGCTTCTGCCTGGTCTCCAGCGACAGCGACTTCGTCCGCCTGGCGACCCGGATCCGGGAACAGGGGGTCCGGGTCTATGGCTTCGGCGAGCGCAAGACCCCCCATCCCTTCATCATCGCTTGCGACAAATTCGTCTATTTCGACGTTCTCAAGGCCCCGGACGCCGACCCGGCGGCGGCGGCCGACAGCGCCGCCAAGGGCCAGCCGAAACCCAAGGCCAAGATCGCCACCAAGGCCAAGGACAAGACCCTGCTGGCAATGTTGAGCAACGCCGCTGAAGCCGTGTCCGACGAGTCCGGCTGGGCTCATCTGGGTGCCCTGGGCTCGCATATCGCCAAGCAGTCGCCCGAATTCGACGCGCGCAATTACGGCTTTTCGCGCCTAAGCGACCTGGTCGAGGCATCCGGGCTGTTCGAGGTCAAGCGGCTGGGTACGCCGCAAAGCCATGTTCAGGTCCGCCTGAAGCCGGCGCCCAAATCAAGGTCGAGATAGCCGGCGCGGCGCCCGCCGCTGGACCGCGGGTCAGCGGGCCGCCGCCCGGGCCGGACCCGGCTCGCGGCCGATAACCCGCCCGCCCTCCAGGCGAACCACCTGTTCGGCCGCCGCCGCCCAGGCCGGCTGGTGCGAGATCGACAGCACGGTCAGGCCCTCCCGGGTCGCCAGGCTGCAGACATTCTCGACGATCGCCGCCTCGGTCGCGGGATCGAGGGCACTGGTCGCCTCGTCCAGGATGAGCAGCTTGGGCCGATTGAACAAGGCCCGGGCAATGGCGACGCGCTGGCGCTGGCCGCCCGACAGCAGGGTGCCCCGCTCGCCGACCACCGTGTCCATGCCGTCCGGCAATTGGGCCACGAAGTCGCGCGCACCGGCCTGGTCCAGGGCGCGTTCGACTTCGGCCCGGTCGTAGCCGATCTCGCCCAGGGAGATATTGCTGGCGATGGTGTCGTGAAACAGGATGGGTTCCTGCGGGACATAGCCGATCTGGGCTCGCCAGCGGCGCAGGTCGAGGCTTTCCAGGGGCTCGTCGTCGATGCGGATCTGGCCCTGGGTCGGCAGGTTCAGGCCCAGGACCAGATCGACCAGGGTGGTCTTGCCGGCGCCTGACGGGCCGATAATGGCCGTCACCCCGCCGCGGGTGATCTCCAGGTCGAAATTCTCGATCACCGGCCGCTCCAGGTCATAGGCGAAGCTGACCCGGTCGAATGTGATGGACCGGACGAAGGTCGGCTCGCCGACGCCCACGGTAATTTCCCGGGCGTCATGGGCGTCGTCGATCGCCCCGAGGATCGAATCATAGCCGGCATGGGAGATCACGAAAGTCTGCAGGTCCTGCTGGGCCCGCCCGACGGTCGACACGGTCTTGGCCAGCAACAGGGCGGCCACCACCACCTCGCCCACTTCCATGTGCCACACGGACAGCGCGTAGTAGATGCCGATCGCCAGGCAGATCACCAGGATCGGCTCCTGCAAGGCCTTGTTGGCATTCTTGCTGAAGACCTGCCGCCGGGTGACGACATTGATGACCTCGAGATCGCGCAGGAACAGGGCGGCGAAGCGGTCTTCCCGGCCCATCGCCTTCATCGGCTTGATCCCGACCAGGACGTCGGCCAGGCGGGCCACCATGGTCTTCATGCGCCTGGTCTGGCGGCGGGCATTGCGCTTGGCCGACACCACCAGCCGATTCAGCGACAGCACCGTGCCCAGGCCGATCAGCAGGGACATGACCGCGACCTGCCAGGACACCAGGAAAGTGATGAGCAGGTAGACCACGACCTGGACCGCGCTGGCCAGGAACTGGGCAAGGCCGTTATAGGCCTCGCCGGCGCGATAGGATTCGAGACCGATGGCATTGGCGAAACGGCCGAGCGGCTGGTGCACGAAGAAGCCCCAGCGCGCCTTGAGCAGGGCGTCGACCAGGTCCAGCCTGATCCTGGTCGCGACATCGGCCACGGCATACCCGACCTGACGCATGGCCAGAAGCACCAGCCCGGCCTTGAGCGTCATGGCCGCCACCAGCAGGCTGAGCAGAACCGCCGGATGGCCATTCAGGCCGATCCCCTGAAGCGTATCCACGATGCCCCGGGACAGGGTAGAGCCCGAACCCGCACCTTCGTCGAGCGCTGCGATCAGGGGCAGCAGGCTGGACACGCCGATGCCTTCCGCCACGCCCGCCACCAGCAGGCAGAGCAGGACCACGCCACTGCGCCGCGGTGGAATGGTCGTAATCAGGCGCCAGATACCCGCCAGGCCGCGATGTTTGCGTGGGCTCGCCCGCGTTTCGTCAGCCTTCTGAAAATACGCCATTCGGCCTTCAAATCCTTGAATCGCGCCGCCTCGGGGGCGGACGGCGTCAAACTAGCGCGATGACCCGGCACACTTCAACCTGGCCCGCATCGGGCGCCGCCGCGCCAGCTTTGCGTCACGCCAGTCGGCGGGATAAAGTGCCAGCCGATGTCATCCGAGTGTAAACCCATGTCCGACCCCAGCCCAATCCCACCCGTCACCATTCTGATCGAATGGGAAAACGCCCAGGACGTGGAAGACAAATGGATCCTGAGCGCCTTGACGGCGCTGGTCGCCGAGCTCGAGCGGCAGGCCCCGCATTGTGCCGAAAAGCCCCGGGTGCTGTACCTGTTCGACGGCACCGCCACCCGGGAAGAGACCATCCGCGACGCCATCGCCCGGGCCGCCCCGGGCCTCCTGGACCGCGCCCAGGTGGCCTTCGTCCCGACCCCGGGGCTGACCTATTACAAGCTGAAGAACCATGGGGTGGCCCTGACCGAGACCGAGCTGGTGGTCATGCTGGACAGCGACGCCGCGCCCCAGCCGGGCTGGCTGCCGGCCCTCCTGGCGCCCTTTTCCGACCCGGAAATCATGGCCGTCGGCGGCTTCACCTTCCTCGGCTACGACAATCTGGTGTCCCGGGTCATGGCCCTGACCTGGATCTTCAACCTGCGCTCGGAGGTCGCGAGCACCGTCGAGCGCCGCAAGATCCACGCCAACAACTGCGCCTTCCGCACCGCCTTCTTCCGGGCCAATCCCTGGCCCGACCTGCCGGCCTTCAAGAAGCAGTGCGGCTTCTGGCTGCGGGATATCGAGAAGCGCGGCATCAAGTGGGTGCGGACGGCCGAGGCGATGACCCGCCATGCCCCCCAGCCGGGCATCCGCTTCCTGATCTGGCGGGCCTGGACAGCCGGGCTGGACCGCGACTACCAGGCGGCCCAGACCGAAGCCCACGGCCGGCTGAGCCGGGTCCTTTTCGCGTTCAAGTTCTGGGCCCGGAAGAGCTGGCGGGCGACCCGGCGGATCATCGGCAAGGGCGCCCAGGTCGAGCTGCCATGGTGGCAGATACCGGCGGCCTTGCTGCTGGCCTATGGCTACCAGACGCTGTTGCTGAAGGCCGAGCTTTATGCCGCCCTAACCCGCAGCTATGCGCCCCTTCCGCAACCTGCGCAGCAGGTCGCCCAGCAGATAACGCAGCATTAGGCGCCAGGGCGAGACGCCGAAGCGCCCGAAGCGTCGATAGATCCCCAGGTCCCGGCGGAACGAGGCGAAATTGCCGGCGATCGCCAGGCGCAGGAAATGTCGTCCCAAGTCACGCTCCACCCCCTGCCGCTGCGACCCATTCGTCAGATAGTCCGGATGCCGCCGGCAGAGCTCCATGGTCGCCGGCAGGAAGGTCGTCTGTGTGGCGGAGATCGCGTCCTGATTGGTGTGCTTGTGCCACAGCACCTGGTCGATGCTGGCGCAGCGGACACGCTTGGTCAAACGCAGGATCAGGTCCATGTCCTGGCGCCGCCGCACGGTCTCGTCGAAACCGCCAACCGCAAGCAGCGCGGCACGCCGGGCGCTGATCGCCGGCGTGGCCTTCCAGAGCTTCCGGTTGAAGACGGCGCTGCGCAGGGCGGCCGAGTCGGACAGGACCGGATTGCGCCGCGATACTGGCGGATCGCCCGCGACCATGTAGCTGTCGACCACAGCGTCAATCTCCGGGTGGTGGGTGAAATAATCCGCGATCGTGCGCAGCTTGTGCGGCAGATATTCGTCATCGCTATCCAGGAAGCAGACGATCTCGCCCATCGCGGCCAGCACTCCCCGGTTGCGCGCCGCATTGCCGCCACCGTTCTTGTTCAGCCGGTGATAAACGACGGGCGGGCCATAGGCGGCCATCACCTCCGCCGTAGCGTCGCGCGAACCGTCATCGACGACGATCAGTTCGAAATCGCGGAAGCTCTGGCCAAGAACGCTGTCAACCGCACGGCCCAGGGTGGCAGCGCGGTTATAGGTCGGCATGACGACGGAAATACGCGGCATGGCTGTTACTAGGCCGATAGCCGACGTAAACGCAAGACGGCCTGGGCCCGTCGGGGGGCGCCCGTCGACCGCCTTGCCGCCGCGGAAACAACCGGTTCCCGAGGGCCGCCGGCTGCCGCAATCATGGCGTGTCGACGGTTTAAGCGGGCGACCCGGTGGTCTCTACGGGGCCGGAAATGCATCCTCCGGCGGCGGCTGGCGGCGGCCTTCAGGAGGCCGGCCTCAGGGTCGCCGCCTTTTCCACCAGCTGGGCATGAAGCCCCGGGCCGGCGGAAATGACGCCGGGATGGCGCAACGCCTCCCGGTTATAGCGCAGGGCCCCGCCATCCCGGCTGGTGACCAGCCCGCCGGCCTCGTGAACGATCAGATCGGCCGCGGCCAGGTCCCAGTCGCTCTTGCCGGTCAGGCTGACCGAACCGTCCGCCATGCCACAGGCAACCATGGCCAGGGCATAGGCGATGGAGGGATAGCTGGTGGTCACCAGATCGGCCGGCCAGGGCGTAGGCCAGCGGGATGAACGGAACAGGTCTGCCGCCCCGACCAGGCGGGCGCCGGCAAGGCCGGTGCGCTCGGTTACGCTGATAGCCTGGCCGTTCAAGCTTGCCCCGTGACCCCGGGCGGCGGCAAACAGGCGCTCTTCCGCCGGGGCATAGACGACACCTGCGACCGGGCGGTGGTCGCGAACCACTGCCACCGCCACGGTAAACTGGGGCTTGCCGGCGATGAAGCCGCGGGTGCCGTCGATCGG
>JAJFJE010000192.1 GCA_021774355.1 Alphaproteobacteria bacterium | reverse complement strand
TTAACGATGGCTCTTAATTCAATCAAAACTACCTTCTGCCTCGCCGTTCTCGGTTTCGCGTTATGGATGACGCCGGGTCCTGGACTGGCGCAGGATTTCGAGATTCCCGCCGATCCCGCCATCGAAAATTTTCGTAACGCGGTCGACTCGGTGTTGTCGGAGTCCTGTCCCAACGGGTTGCGCGCCGGCGCGAAGTTTTATTCGCTGGATCGCCAGCAGGTGATCTACGCCCGTAACAGCGACAGCCTGTTCACGCCAGCGTCCAACATGAAAATGTTCACCTCCGCCATGGCGCTCAAAAAGGTGGGGCCGGATTACCGGTTTCATACCCGCCTGTACACCAACGGCATCATTGAGGGCACCGTCCTCAAGGGCGATTTGTACATCAAGGGCTTTGGCGATCCCAGCCTGGTGACCGAGCAGATGTGGATTCTGGTGAACGAGCTGAAGAACCTGCCGCTCACCCAGGTCGAGGGCAGCATCATTGCCGACAACAGTTACTTCAATGATCAGGGTAAGCCGGCGACCTGGTCCTCTTATCGGGGTCCGGAGGCCTATCTGGCTCCGATGGGAGCACTGTCTTTCAATTTTAACACAGTCACCGTGTATGTCGAGCCGGGGCAGAGTCCGGGAGAAAAACCGCGTGTGGTGGTGGACCCGGATATTGAATATTTCCGCGTAAACAACAAAGCGGTCACCACGGTGAATAAACGCAGTCGGCGCAAGCTGATTGTCAATCGCCTCGAACGCAAAAATCATGATGAAATTGTGATCAAGGGGCGGCTCCCGAAAAACGTGGCGCGCAAACGGTTTTTCCTGAACATCACCGATCCGCAGCGCTATACCGCCCTGGCCTTTGAACGGTTTCTCCACCAGGCGGGCGTTCGGGTGGATGGCACGGTGAAGCGGGGCAGGGTGCCGGCGAATGCCCTGCTGCTGGTGGATCACGAGTCGCCGCCGCTGGGACGGATCCTGCGCGGCCTCAACAAGTACAGCAACAATTTCATCGCCGAACAGATCCTGAAAACCCTGGGAGCCCAGTTTTATGGTGAGCCGGGAACCACGGAAAACGGTGTCCTGTTGTTGCAGGATTACATGCAGACCCTCGGCTTCACTCCCGACCAGTACCGGATGGTGGATGGCTCCGGCCTGTCGAAAACCAACCTGGTCACCCCCGACCAGGTGATTGCCCTGCTGGAAGACGCGCATTCCGATTTCAGTATTTTCCCCGAATTTATTTCAGCGTTGGGCGTGATGGGTCTTGACGGCAGTGTGGAAGACCGCATGGACCAGAAAAAGGAGGCCCAGAAAATCCGCGTGAAAACAGGAACATTGAATCACGTCAGTGCGTTGTCCGGGTATTTTCAGTCACAGGACGGCGAACGGTTTGCGTTTTCGATTCTGTTGAACGATGTGCGGTGTTCCAACGGCAAGGCGACGAAGCTGGAAGATGAGATTATGAATATTGCCTTGAAATTTCAGCGGGAGAAAAGCGCTGAAGATGAACCCCAGATCCAGTTTGGCGGGGGAATTTTGAAGCAGGACTAGTTTCTGAAAATTTTCTGATTTTCTTTACGGTCTTCCTCGAGTATTTTTTTCCAGTCGCGTTTGGCACGCGGCGCATCCTGAAAATCCTGAAAGATCCCACGCGCCAGTTCCAGACGATCCACCCCTTCCGGCGCGACCTGAATATCCAATTGCGCCAGCCCCATGTCGAAATCCCGGTCCAGCAGGGCTTCGGGGTCCATGTCGTATTCCTTCAACGCCTGCTTGATCATTCCCGGTTCGGACCGGAAACGGTTGGCCACTTCGTTGATGTTGGCGGTGCGGTATCCCTTGTCCTTGGTGATGCCCAGGTGATAGGCACAGAACAATTCAAACGGGTCGATGTTGCCCACCCGCTTGGTGCCTTGCGGTGCGGCTGTCTCTTTATTTGAGGATGCAGCAGCCTGCGGAGCGGGAACGTCGTTACCGGAGCGGGCCTGGGACGGATTGCGCTGTTGCGGGCGTTCGAATTTTCCCGACCGGTTTTTATTGTTCGACGGTTTGTTCTTTCCACGCGAGCGCGGATTGGAGCTATTACCAGCTTTGGAGTCGGTTTTTTTATTGTTCCAGTCGTTTTTCTTGAGAGTCGGCATATGGGAACTCAGGGTGCTGGTATCGGAGGCCCATGCCTGGGAGATCTCGTTACGGCTTTTCCCGCGTGCCGAGTTATTGCGTTGCCCGGTGCTGGACCCCTGCCCGGTGCTGGACCCCTGCCCAGTGCGGTTTTTGTTAGCCGATTGCCGCTGACCGTTGCCGCCGCGTTGGTCGTTCTTGCCCTGGGGACGTCGGTTTTTCTGGCCCCGGCGTTGTGAAGTATTGGACTGATCTGAGTTTCTCAAGATGTATTCCTTTATAAGATAAAAAAATGAACGGCTGTCATGAAGTCAGCGACTCCAGTTCACCGACCAGTTCCCCGAATTTTGCCAATGCGGTTTTGATCGGCGCCGGAGAACTCATGTCCACTCCCGCACCTTTTAAAAGATCGATGGGGAATTGGGAACCTCCTGACTTCAAAAAATTCAGGTACTCGTTCAATTCTTTCGGTCCGCCGCTGAGCACCCGATTGGCCAGGGCATAAGCGGCGGAGATGCCTGTGGCGTATTTGTAAACATAAAAACCGAAATAAAAATGCGGGATACGCAAACACTCCAGTGATAGACAGGGGTCCAGGACGACGCCCTCACCGAAATAGGTTTCCAGCAATGTCCTGTAAATGTCCTGAAAAGTTTCCACCGTCATCGGTTGACCCGATTCGGCAGTCTGGTAAATCTGGTGCTCGAACTCGGCGAACATGGTTTGCCGGATCAAGGTGCCGCGGATATTGTCAATCTCGCGGCAGACCAGGTAAATGCGCATATCGTGGCTGATATCCTGGTTTAAAAAGTAGCGCGTCAGTAAAGCTTCGTTGAAGGTGGACGCAACCTCCGCCACGAAAATCGTGTAGTCGGCGTACATGTAAGGCTGATTCCGTTTCGAGAAATGCGAATGCATGGAATGGCCCGCTTCATGCGCCAGGGTAAAAACACTGTTGATGTTGTCGTCCTTGTAGTTCATCAGGATGAACGGATTTGAATCGTAACATCCGGATGAATACGCTCCGCTGCGCTTGCCCTTGTTTTCATAACGGTCCACCCAGCGCGCGCCCAACAATCCTTCTTTCACAGTGGAGACATACTCGCTTCCCAGGGGAGCCAGTGCTTCGCTTATTTTGTCCACGCCTTCCTCGTAAGGCATGTTCCATTCAAGATCCTTCACCAGCGGCACGTTGTTGTCGTAGGCGCGCAGTTCGTCGAGACCCAGAATCCGTTTGCGGATTTCGAAATACCTGTGGAGCGGTCCGAGGTTATCTCGCACGGATTGCACCAGATTATCGTATACCGAGACCGGAATGTTTTCGTAGAACAGATTCATTTCGCGGACAGAAGGATAGTTTCTCGCCTGGGCATAAAAAATATCTTTTTTGATGCTGCCCGACAGCAGGGTCGAGTAGGTGAATTTGTGATCTTCGTACGCTTTGTAATACGTTTCGAATGCGTCTTTCCGGACCCGCCGGTCCTGCTTCTGGAGCAGGCTCTGCAGGTTGCCGTGGGTGATGGTGATCTCTTTGCCGTTTTCGTCCTTCACCGAGCCGAGTTTCAGATCTGCGTTGTCCAGCATGCCAAAGGCGTTTTGCGGGGCGCGGGCGATTTCCGACGTGGCCGCCAGCAGGGCTTCTTCTTTGCTGGAAAGCGTGTGGGGGCGATAGCGTAACTCCCGCTCCAGGTACAGTCGGTACTCCTTAAGGTCCGGGTGATCGAGAAACTCCTGCATGGTTGCTTCGGGAATTTCCATGATCTCCGAATTGATAAAGCTTCGCGCCTGTTGGTACTGGGTCAGCAGACGGGTGACCGTTTCATAGTTGCCCTGGTGCAGGTTGTTGGTTTTATCCTCGTCATTACGCAGATGGGCGAAGGTGTGCACCTTTTCCAGAGTCCGGGAAAACTCCATGTCGAAATCCAGGCAGGCCTTGAGCTTGCCGGCGGATTCGTCCAGCGTTCCCTGAAAGGAGGTGTACTTCGGGATGCGGGATTCCAGAGATTTGAAATCGGCTCGCCAGGTTTGTTCCGAAGCGTACAGGCCGTCCAAATCCCAGGTGTCCTTCGCCGGGATAGAGTCTCGGGTTGTGAGTTCTACGATTGCGTCCATGAATTTTTAAACAATAATACCCAGTGTCAGGGGGAAGTACTCAACCAACTTCAATAAGAGGGGTCAGGTCAAAGCCTGATCAATGGTGTTCAAATGAACTTGAAGTTTGGTTTGTTTTTCCGACAGGTCCTTGTTTTTCTGCCGGTCCTTTTCGATAACGTCCGGAGGCGC
>JAJFJE010000191.1 GCA_021774355.1 Alphaproteobacteria bacterium | reverse complement strand
CGTTATGCGAACGCCGGTGGCGCACAGCCGACCTGGCCGACGCCGCAAGACCCGCTCTCACAGCCCATCGGAAAAAAGAGTATCTTATTGATAAATAAGGAAATAATTGCAAAATTTGTGCGGTGGACGGCAGGCTGGCGGAGGGGATGAGATTCGAACTCACGAGGCCCTTTCGAGCCCACACGCTTTCCAGGCGTGCGCCTTAAACCACTCGGCCACCCCTCCGCAGGGGCGGGGCGGCGGGCCGCCCCTCGGGAGGCGGCACTATAACGAAACCGGTTCCCGGTGCAACCGGCAGCGCGGTCAGCGGACCGGGCGGGCGCCGGGCGGCGGAATCAGGCGCCCGGGGGCGACCGAGCGGGGCTTGTCGTGGATCGCCGGGCCGGCCGGGGTGGGGGCGGCATGGGCTTCGGGCCGGGTCTCGACCGTGCCGCCCGGGCGGATCTGCCGGTTCATGTCGTAGCCGCCGGTGCCGCCTGCCGCCGGCGGTTCGGCGGCGCTGCCGGTGAAGCCGGGGGCCATCTGGTCGAGGGGCTGCACCGCGTCGGGGTCGGCGACCATGGTGTCGGGGCGGGCCGACAGGGTCCGGGTCTCGCCCAGGCCGAGCAGCTCGCCGGCCCGGCCTGGCATGCCGTAATAGACCAGGGCTGCGGCTGCCCCAAGGAACACCAAAGTGATCAGGCCCAGGCCCCAGTCGGGCCCGCGGCGGCGGCGGGTCCGGGGGGTCACCGGCTCGACCGCGCCGATCCGGCCGATCGGCATCGCCGCCAACTCGGGCGGGCGGACCAGCGGGGGATCTTGGGTCAGGCGCTGCACCATCCGGGGTCTCCACGGGTGAAGGCGATCACAGTGTCGGAGGACCTTGACCATAGTGTGGCGGCTGATTCGTGTCGATCATCCAGGCGTCGGAAGACCCGGGGGCGGCCGGGCGGCGGGCCAGTCCCACATCGAGACACCGGCCGCCGGCGCCGCGCCGGCCGGGCGGTCACGGCGGCTGCGGCATCTGCTATGGTTGCGCCATGTGCCCGCGTTACGCCCTGACCCTGTCTGCCCCCGAACTCGCCCGCCATTACGCGCTGGAGCCCGGATCGGCCGTTGCCGAAGCCAGCCGGCGGTTCAATGTGGTGCCGTCCCTGGCCATGCCGATCATCGCCATCGCCGAGGGCAGCCGCCGGTGCGTGGCGGCCCGCTGGGGGTTGATCCCCCTGTGGGTGAACGGCATGCCCCAATTCAAGGTGTCGGCGATCAATGCCCGGGCCGAAGGGCTCCGCACCTCGAAACTCTATGCCCCGGCGTTCAAGGCGCGCCGCTGCCTGGTGCCGGCCTCGGGCTGGTACGAATGGCAGGCCGATGCCGGCGGCCCGATCCCCCATTACATGACCCGGGACGACGCCGCGCCGATCAGCTTTGCCGGCCTGTGGAGCGAGGCGCTGCTGCCGGGCGAGCCGCCGCAACGCTCGTTTACCATTCTCACCGTTCCCGCCATCGGGGCTCTGCGCCAGGTGCATCCGCGGATGCCGGCCCTGATTGCCCCGGCCGATCATCAGCTGTGGCTCGAAGGCCCCTACGCGGCAGCCGGCGAGGTCCTGCGCGCGCGCGCCGCCGGCCTGAGCGTGCAACCGGTCGGCGACGCCGTGGCCGACATCCGCAAAGACGATGCCGGCCTGATCCTGCCCCTCGAGGCGCCGCGCCTGACCGGCACCAGCTGAACCTGGAATATGGCCAGCCCGCGGGCGCCGTAACACCTGTCCGGCAATCCCGCCTATGATCGCGGGAATCACAGATCCCACGGTGCCGCGGCGATGATTTCCCAGAAAGCCAAATATGCCTTCAAGGCGCTGATCCATCTGGCCCGGAACCCGGACCGGACCGTCCAGATCGACGCCATCGCCGAGGCGACCGCCGTGCCACGCAAATTTCTCGAACACATCCTGCTCGATCTGAAACGCCGCGGCCTGATCGCCAGTACACGGGGGCGGGCCGGCGGCTATGCCCTGATCAAGCCGCCGGAGGAGGTCACGGTCGGGCAGGTGCTGCGCATCATCGACGGGCCGATCGCCCCCCTGGGTTGCCTGTCCGTGACCGCCTACCGGCCCTGCCCGGATTGCCCCGACGAGGGCGCCTGCGAGGTCCGCCGGATCTTTGCCGGGGTCTACGACGCCACCTACAGGGTGATGGACGCAACCACCCTGGCCGACGCCCTGGCCGCCCCGGAGACTGCCCGTCTCACCGGGGAAGGGGTAAAATTATTTTCCTGATCATATTGACATAGTCGATCTAGTTAGTCGTGATTAAGCCCTCTGACGGAGGGCAGGATCATGACGCGTTCGACCACGACCAGACGGACTATTCTTGCAGGCTCGGGCATGGCCATTGCCCTGTCCCTGGCCACCGGAGGCGCCCCGGCGGCCCGGGCAGAGACCATCTTGCTCAATGTGTCCTACGACCCGACCCGCGAATTCTACAAGGACTACAATGCCCTGTTCGCGGCCATCTGGGCCGCGAAGACCGGCGAGGCGGTGACCATTCAGGCCGCCCATGGCGGGTCGGGCAAACAGGCCCGGGCCATCATCGACGGCTTGCAGGCGGATGTCGCGACCCTGGCGCTGGCCTATGATATCGACGCCATTGCGGCCAGGGGCCTGATTGCGCCCGATTGGCAAAGCCGCCTGCCGGACAACAGCGCACCCTATACCTCGACCATCGTGTTCCTGGTGCGCAAGGGCAATCCCAGGGGCATCAAGGACTGGGGCGACCTGGTCGCGCCCGGGATTGCGGTGATCACGCCCAATCCCAAGACCTCGGGCGGGGCCCGCTGGAACTATCTGGCGGCCTGGGCCTGGGCGCGACGGGCCAATGGCGGCTCGGACGCGGCGGCCCGGGCCTTCGTCGCAGCCCTTTTCGGGCATGTCCCGGTGCTCGATTCCGGTGCACGCGGGGCGACCACCACCTTCGTCCGGCGCGGCCTCGGCGACGTCCTGCTGACCTGGGAGAACGAGGCCTTCCTGGCGGTCCGGGAACTGGGTCCCGACCAGGTCGAGATCGTGGTGCCGTCCCTGTCGGTGCTCGCCGAGCCATCGGTCGCCGTGGTCGACGCAGTGGTCGACCGCAAGGGAACCCGGGCGGTGGCGGAAGCCTATCTCCGCGAACTCTATGCCCCCCAAGCCCAGGAACTGGCTGCCAAATGGTACTACCGGCCGCGCGACCCGGCCGTGGCGGCGCGCCATGCCGGGCAGTTTCCGGCCCTCGAAAGGGTGACGATCGACGAGGCCTTCGGCGGCTGGGCCACAGCGCAGGCGACGCATTTTTCCGATGGCGGCCTGTTCGACCAGATCTATGCGCCGAAGTGACGGGCGCCGTCCGGCGACGGCCATGTTTCGCCGGCGCCGCGTCATCCCGGGCTTCGGCCTGACCCTCGGCGTCACCCTGGGCTCGCTCGGCCTGGTCATCCTGGTCCCCCTCGGGACCTTGTTCTGGCGGGCGGCGGAACGCGGCCCCTGGGCGATCCTGGGCCTGGCGGCCGAGCCCCGGGTGATCGCCGCCCTGGGCCTGTCGTTCGGGGCGTCCCTGGCCGCCGCCCTGATCAACCTGGTGTTCGGGCTGCTCGTCGCCTGGGTTCTGGTGCGTTACACCTTTCCGGGCAAGCGGGTGGTCGACGCGGTGGTCGACCTGCCCTTTGCCCTGCCCACCGCGGTCGCCGGCATTACCCTGGCGACCCTCTATGCCCGCAGCGGCTGGATCGGTTCGCTGCTCGGCCCGGACAGTTGGCTGGGCGCCCTGTTCGGCCCCACGGGACTGGCGATCGCCTATACCCCCCTGGGGGTGGTGGTGGCGCTCACCTTCATCGGCCTGCCCTTCGTGGTGCGCCTGGTCGAACCGGTCCTGCGGGAGGGCGACCGGGCTGCCGAAGAGGCGGCGGCCAGCCTGGGCGCCGGCCGCCTGCAAACCGTCCTGCGCGTGG
>JAJFJE010000020.1 GCA_021774355.1 Alphaproteobacteria bacterium | reverse complement strand
GTATCGATGAAATTGATGCCCTGGTCGAGCGCCCGGCCGACCAGCCGCTCGACATCGCCCAGGTCCAGCGCGCCGATCGATTTCCAGAAGCCTTGGCCGCCGAAGGTCATGGTGCCGAGGCACAGTTCCGACACGAACAGGCCGCTGCAGCCCAATCTTTTGTAACGCATGGCTGGTCTCCTCGACAGACAGATACGGCGGGCTAGCGCGGCCCGCCGGGGGACAGGAAGCGGCGCGTGACCCGGGTCAGGCGCGGCATCACCACCCAGGTCATGGTGGCGACGATCAGGCCGGTCAGCAGGGCGGTCCGCGGCAGGAACGGCAGGACCTGCAGATGGGGCGCCACGAACCACAGGAAGAACGAGACCGTGGGAAAGATCCCGAGCCAGGTGACCAGGGCCATGCGCAGCCGCGGCGGGTGCATGGAGGCGGGCACCACCGACGGCGAAAACCACGCCTCCAGACCACTCAGCCGGCGGTAGTCGGGCTCGCCCTCGGCGACCTCGCGCAGGCGCGCCGTCATGGCCAGCCGGCCGGGGCTGGCATCCCATTCGGCCAGCGCCGTCTCCGAGGCGAAATGGACGACCACCTGGTAAAAGCCCCCGGCCTCATCGGGCGGGAAAAGTTCGGCGCCCAGACAGCCCTTGTGGGCGCGCATCAGGCCGAACATCTCGTGGATCAGGGCCTCGTAGGTCTGTTCCTGGCCCGTTTTCACCCGTCGCCGGGCGATGCGCGTGACCGCACCGGGCGCGATCGTGGTCGCCGATTCCATGTCGTCTTGCCCCCCGGGGACCATTCGTTCCCGCAGGCTAGGGCAAAACGGCGCGCGGCCGAAGCGCGCCCTGGACAAGGCTGCCGCTCGCCGTCCTAATACCCGGTAACAGGGAAGGGATGCCGATGGTTCGCTTGACGATCGCTGCCTGTCTCGCGCTGGGGCTGGGCGGTCTCGGCGGTTGTGCCGGTTCGGACACGGTAACCCGGGCACCGGTCGAGGCCGGCGCCTCGCGCGACTTCGCCGCACCTTATGACGCGGTCAAGAAAGCCGCCATGGTGACGGTCGGCCGGCTCGGCCTCAACCTGGAGGGCGAGAGCGAGACCCCGGCACGCTATCAGATCAGCTTCAGCAAATCCCTGAATGCCTTCAGCTGGGGCGAGGTCGGGGCGATCAACGTCACCCGCGTCGGGGAGCGCCAGACCCGGGTCTATGTGCGGACCAGAAAGCGCAGCATGATGCAGATCACCGGAACCTCCCAATCGGGGTTCGCGGCCGAAATCTTTTCCGGGATTGCCGCCGCCCTGCCGCCGTCGTGACCGGCACCCTGCCCTGCGCTCATGGGGCTGTGTCGCCGGCGCCGGTTCTCCCGGGCCGCGCTATGGTCTAAGACCACGTGATCCCGTCACCGGAGAGGTCCCCATGAGCGTTTCCCCACCGACCCTGGCCCAGGCCAATGCCATCATCGCGGCGGCCCTGGAACAGGCGGCGGCCCTGAAGCTGAAGCCGCTGACCGTGGCAGTGCTCGACGCCGGCGGCCACCTGCTGGCCTTGCAGCGCCAGGACGGCAGTTCCAGTCTCCGGCCCCAGATCGCCATGGCCAAGGCCTCGGGCGCCCTGGCCCTGGGGGTGTCGTCGCGGCGCATCGGCGCGATGGCCGAGGAGCGGCCGACCTTCGTTGCCGCCCTGGCAGCCCTCGCCCCCCATGGCATCCTGCCGGCAGCCGGCGGGGTCCTGATCGCCGGCGGCGGGGCGCTCCCGATCGGTGCCGTCGGCATCACCGGCGACACCTCCGACAATGACGAGCACTGTGCGAAATGCGGCATCGAAGCGGCCGGCTTTGCCGTGTTCGGCTGACCGTCGCGCGGATCGGGACGTCATGGCAGATCATGTGACGCGGGCAGGCCTGCGCGTCGCCACCCCCCTGGCCGGCTTTGTCGAGACCCGGGCGCTGCCCGGCAGCGGCGTCGACACGGCACGGTTCTGGGCCGGCTTTGCCGCCCTGCTGGCCCGTTTTGCCCCGGAAAACCGGGCGCTGCTCGACCGCCGCGACACCCTTCAGGCCGCTCTCGACGCCTGGCACCGGCAGCGGCGCGGCCAGCCACCCGATGCCGCGGCCGAGGAGGCGTTCCTGCGCGCCATCGGATATTTGGTGCCGGAACCGCCCGCCGCCACGATCGACACCGCCGGGGTCGACCCGGAAATCGCGGTCATGGCCGGCCCTCAACTGGTGGTGCCGGTGCTCAACGACCGCTTCGTCCTCAATGCCGCCAATGCCCGCTGGGGCAGTCTCTACGACGCGCTCTACGGCACCGACGCCTTGCCCGATCAGGCGGCGGCGACGGGCCCGGGCTATGACCCGGTGCGGGGCGCCGCGGTGATCGCCTGGGCCAAGGCCTTCCTCGATCAGGCCTTGCCCCTGGCGGCCGGCAGCCACGCCACGATCACCGGCTGGCGGGTCGACGGCGGCCGGGCATGGGCGCTGCACGGCACGGATGCCTGGGCGCTGGCCGAGCCCGGCGCTTTTGTCGGCTATCGCGGCCCGGTCGCCGCCCCCACCGGCCTGCTGTTCCGCCATCACGGCCTGCATATCGAACTGGTGATCGACCCCGCTCACCCGGTCGGCCGCCAGGATCCCGCCGGCCTGGCCGACGTCGTTCTGGAAGCGGCGCTGACCACCATCGTCGATCTCGAGGATTCGATTGCCGCGGTCGATGCCGCGGACAAGGTGGCGGCCTATGCCAATTGGCTGGGCCTGATGCAGGGCACCCTGACCGCCCGCTTCGAAAAGGGCGGCCGGCTCCGGCACCGGGCGCTGGCCGCCGACCGTCCGTGGGCGGCGCCCGATGGCACGGCCCTGGTGCTGCCCGGGCGCAGCCTGCTGCTGGTGCGCAATGTCGGCCTGCTGATGACCACCCCGATGCTGCATCTGGCGGACGGCACCGAGGCCCCGGAGGGCATCGTCGACGCGGTAATCACCAGCCTGATCGCCCTGCACGACCTGCGCCGCACCGGCCCCCTGGCGAACAGCCGCACCGGCGCGGTCTATATCGTCAAGCCCAAGCTGCACGGGCCGGACGAGGCGGCCTTTACCGATCGCCTGTTCGACGCCGTCGAAGACCTGCTGGGTCTTGCCCGTTACACCGTCAAGATCGGGGTGATGGACGAGGAACGGCGCACCTCGGCCAATCTGGCGGCGACCATCGCGCAGGTCCGGCATCGCCTTGCCTTCATCAATACTGGCTTTCTCGACCGCACCGGCGACGAGATCCACAGTGCCATGCAGGCCGGGGCCGTGGTGCCCAAGGCGGCGATGAAGGCGACCGCCTGGATCGACGCCTATGAGAAGCGTAATGTCGCCATCGGCCTGGCCTGCGGGCTGGCCGGCCGGGCCCAGATCGGCAAGGGCATGTGGGCGGCGCCCGACCGCATGGCCGACATGCTGGCGCAGAAGATCGGCCATCCCCAGGCCGGGGCCAACACCGCCTGGGTGCCCAGCCCGACCGCCGCCACCCTGCATGCCCTGCATTATCACGCGGTCGACGTCTTCGCCCGGCAAAGCGCGCTGCGCGACCAGCCGGTGCCGCCTGTGGCGGCGCTGCTGACCCTGCCCCTGGCGGCCGGCGCCCCCTGGCCGGCCGAGACGGTGGCCCGCGAACTGGACAATAATGCCCAGGGGATCCTGGGCTATGTGGTGCGCTGGATCGACCAGGGCATCGGCTGTTCCAAGGTGCCCGATATCGACGATGTCGGGCTGATGGAAGACCGCGCCACCTTGCGCATCTCGTCCCAGCACCTCGCCAACTGGCTGCTCCACGGGGTCTGCACGGCCGCCGACGTCGACGCGGCCCTGCTGCGCATGGCGGCCAAGGTCGACGCCCAGAATGCCGCCGACCCGGCCTATCGTCCAATGGCCCCCGCGCCCGACGCCAGCCTCGCCTTCCAGGCCGCCCGCGCCCTGGTCTTCGCGGCGACCGCCCAGCCCAACGGTTATACCGAGCCGCTGCTCCATGCCTTCCGCGCCCGGGTCAAGGCGGCTGCGCTCAGCAGCAGCGCATGACCCGGTCGGGACCGGCGCCGTAGCGCCGGTCCTGGCGGTTGCGGAAAAAAGCCTCGCGGCTCATCACCGGTTCGTCCGGATGATTGGCCCGGCGATGGGCGACATAGGTGTCATAGTCCGGCACCCCGACCATCAGGTTGGCGGTCTGCGACAGGCGCCGCCCGAAGCCGCGCAGCGCGGCGTTACAGCGGCACAGCATCGGGGATCTCGCGGGCCGTGACCCGGGGTTCGGCCAGGGCCTTGCGAATGGCCGCCAGGCCATAGAACACCATGGCCAAGATCACGGCGATGAACAAGGCGCACAGGGCGGCGTCGACATAGTCGTTGACGATCACCCGGCCCATCTCGTCCCGGGTCTTGGCCGGGGCCAGCACTTCGTCCCGGCCCATCGCCTCGCCGAACAGGCGGGCATGGGCCAGGAAGCCGATCCGGGGATTGGCGTCGAACAGCTTCTGCCAGCCGGCGGTCAGGGTGCAGATCAGCAGCCACAGGGTCGGCGCGATGGTCACCCAGGCATAGCGTTCGCGCTTCATCTTGAACAGCATCACGGTGCACAGGGTGAGGGCGATGGCGGCCAGCATCTGGTTGGCGATGCCGAAAAGCGGCCACAGGGTGTTGATGCCGCCCAGGGGATCGGTCACCCCCTGGTAGAGGAAATAGCCCCAGGCGGCGACCGCCAGGCCGGTGGCGACCAGATTGGCCGGCCAGGACTGGGTCTGGCCCAGGGCCGGGACCACCGCGCCCAGGGTATCCTGGATCATGAAGCGGGCGACCCGGGTGCCGGCATCGATGGTGGTCAGGATGAACAGCGCCTCGAACAGGATCGCGAAGTGATACCAGAAGGCCATCATCTCCGGCCCGCCGATCACCCGCGACAGGATGTGGGCCATGCCCACCGCCAGGGTCGGCGCGCCGCCGGCCCGGGACAGGATGGTGTGCTCCCCGACATCCTTGGCCATCTGGGTCAGCATGTCCGGGGTGATCACGAAGCCCCAGGCGGAAATCACCTGGGCCGCCTGGTCGGCGGTGGTGCCGATCACCCCGGCGGGGCTGTTCATGGCGAAGTAATAGCCGGGCTCGAGCACGGTGGCGGCGACCAGGGCCATGATCGCCACCGCCGATTCCATCAGCATCCCGCCATAGCCGATGAACGGGAGATGGGCCTCGGTTTCCAGCATCTTGGGGGTGGTGCCCGAGGCCACCAGGGCGTGGAAGCCGGAGACCGCGCCGCAGGCGATGGTGATGAACAGGAAGGGAAACAGATTGCCGGCGAAGACCGGGCCGCTGCCGTCGACGAAGCGGCTGATCGCCGGCATCTGCAGGTCGGGCATGACGACCACGATACCGAGCGCCAGCCCGGCAATGGTGCCGATCTTCAGGAAGGTCGACAAATAGTCCCGCGGCGCGAGCAGCAGCCACACCGGCAGCACCGCGGCGACGAAGCCGTAGCCGATCAGCATCAGGGCCAGGGTGGTGCCGGAGAAGGTGAACAGCGGGGCCAGCGCCGCGCTCTGGCTGACCGGCTGCCCCAGCACGATCGCCGCCATCAGCAGGGCAAAGCCGATCAGGGAGATTTCGCCGATCCGGCCGGGCCGCAGGTAACGGCTGTACAGGCCCATGAACAGGGCGATGGGAATGGTCGCGACGATGGTGAAGGTGCCCCAGGGACTGCCCGCCAGGGCCTTGACCACGACCAGCGCCAGCACCGCCAGCAGGATCACCATGATCGCCAGAATGCCAACCATGGCGATGGCACCGGGCACCGGGCCCATCTCGCTGCGGATGATCTCGCCCAGCGACCGGCCGTCCCGGCGGGTCGAGACGAACAGCATGATCAGGTCCTGCACGGCGCCGGCAAAAACCACCCCGACCAACAGCCACAAGGTGCCCGGCAGATAGCCCATCTGGGCCGCCAGCACCGGCCCGACCAGCGGCCCGGCCCCGGCGATGGCCGCGAAGTGGTGGCCGAACAGGACATATTTATTGGTCGGGACGTAGTCCAGGCCGTCATTGCGGCGCACCGCCGGGGTCGGCCGGCCGGGATCGATCTGGAGCACCCGGCGGGCGATGAACCGGCTGTAGAAGCGGAAGGCGATGAGGTAGACGCAGAGCGCCGCCACGACGATCCACAGGGCGTTGATGGTCTCGCCCCGGTGCAGGGCGACCACCCCCAGAGACACCGCGCCGAGCGCCGCGACAGCAGCCCAGGCCAGCCAATATAGCGCCGGAGTACGGGATATGGACGACATCTGAAAGCGCTCCTTCCTGCTGTCGACGGCGGTTGGTTCCGCCGCCCGCCGACCCTTGGCGGGGCGGCCGATCATGGTCGAGGCTGCCGCCCCGAAGCGCTTTAGAGTACCGAAACCGGCGGGAAATCCATCCCCAAATCTGGTGTCCCAGGAACCCCCCCGGTCACCTGCCGGCCGGGCTTTCGGCGGGCGCCCAGGCGCACTCGGCCAGGGTGGTCTCGTCGAGGGTCCGGAGAAAGGCCTCGCGGGCCGCGGCCAGGCGACCCTTGAGGCGGCAGCGCGGGGTCAGGACGCAGGCCCCGCCATCGCCCTGGAAGCATTCGACCAGGACCGAGCGGGCCTCCAGGCTGCGAATGACGGCGCCGATCCGGATGGTGTCGGCCGGGCGCGCCAGGCGAAAGCCGCCCCCGGCGCCCCGCTGGGTCGCGACATAGCCGGCCCGCGCCAGATCGCCCACCACCTTGGTCAGATGATTGCGGGAAATGGCAAATTCCCGGGCCATCTCGTCGGTGGTGAAGCTGCGGTCCGGGGCGCCGGCCAGGCGCATCAGCGCCCGCAGGCCGAAATCGGTGAAACTGGTCAGCCGCATGGAAGCCTCTTTAATAGGCATTTGAAATACCTATTTTAGATGGTACAGAGCTATCGGGAAACAGAAATCCGGAGGCAGTCATGACCCCGCCGCGCCGACTCCAGGCCATTGCCGAACGGGCCGCCCCGCTCGGACTCGACGAGGCGGCGCTCGACCGCCTGGTCCGGGCATTCTATGAAACGGCCCGCACGGACCCCCTGCTCGGCCCGATCTTCGCCGCGGCGGTGACGGACTGGGAGGCGCATTTCACCCGCATGGTGGCGTTCTGGTCCGCGGTCCTGCTGTTCTCCGGCCGCTATCACGGACAGCCCCTGCCGCTCCACACCGGGCTGCCGGTGGATGCGCGGCATTTCGACCGCTGGCTCGCCTTGTTCGAGGCGGCGGCGCGCAGCATCGTGCCCGCCACGGCCGACCAGGTGGTGGCACGGGCCCGCCGGATCGCCGAAAGCTTCGAACTGGGCGTGGCGGGGCGCCGCGGCGTGGTCCTCGGCCCCGGGGAACGGCTCCGCCCCGACGGCGCCGGGGCGCCGGACGAAGTCGCAGACGAAACGGCCGAATATGCCTCCCCGCCCTGTTTTCTGGCCGACATCGAACGCCGGCGCTAGCTTCCCCGTGACACCCGTTACGCGCGTAATTTAAAATTCCTGTTGCGCTAATTATGATTTTCCGCATTGCGGCACAACTCCCGCCCCGGTAGCATCCAGGTCGACGGTGCGTGCCGCCGTCCTGCCGCCAGGGGGCATCCGATGGCATCGATTCCGACTGCACTGCATGACGCGCTGAACTCGGCGCAATTGTCTGTTCTGCTCGGGGCGATCCCGCCGGGTTTCTCCGCCTCGACCGTCATTACCGGCGGTCCCGGGGCCGAGACGATCCTGGGCACCGACAATGACGACGTGATCTTCCTCGGCCCCGGGGACTCCGCGGCGGGCGGCAACAGTTTCGATATTTTCAGATTGCCCAAGGGGGTCGGCCTCTTTCGCCTGCCCAATGACGGCGAGGCCCTGGTCTATACCGACCGGGACAATGTCACTTTGGTCGGCAACAGTTCCGACAACATCATCATCGCCGATGCGGGCAACGATTCCCTGGTCGGCGGCTATGGCGACGACACCATTGCGGGAAGCAGCGGCAACGACACGCTCCTCGGCAATAATGGGGCGGATTCCCTCGATGGCGGCTCGGGCGACGACCGGCTCGACGGCGGTGTCGGCGACGACATTCTCAACGGCTCGACCGGCAATGACCTGGTGATCGGTCGCCAGGGCGACGATTCCCTGACCGGCGGCACGGGCGACGACACGATGCAAGGCGATGCCGGCAGCGACACGTTGCTGGGCGGTGCCGGCAAGGACCTGCTGCATGGCGGCACGGGCGATGACCTGCTGCATGGCGGCACGGGCGACGACACCCTGTTCGGCGACACCGGGGCCGACACCATCCTGGGCGAGGCCGGCAATGACTCGATCGTGGCCGGTGCCGGCGACGACTATGTCCGCGGCGACGATGGCGACGACACCATTTCCGGCGGTGCCGGCGACGACACCCTGTTCGGCAGCGCCGGCGCCGACAGTCTCCACGGCAATGCGGGCGCCGACTCCCTGTCGGGCGATGCCGGCAACGATGTCCTGTTCGGCGATGCGGGCAGCGACACCCTGTTCGGCGATGCGGGCAGCGACACGCTTTACGGCGGCGCCGGGGACGACCGGCTGCTGGGCGGCGATGGCGATGACTCGCTGTTCGGCGATGGCGGCGCGGACACGATCGACGGCGGCGCCGGCGCCGACACCCTGACGGGCGGCTATCACGATTTCGCGATCGACACCCTGACCGGTGGCGCCGGTGCCGATACCTTCCTGATGCAGGGCCGCGACCATGTGACCGATGTGATCCGTGATTTCAATCCGTCGGAAGACGTGATCGACCTGTCCCATACCGGGGCCCA
>JAJFJE010000190.1 GCA_021774355.1 Alphaproteobacteria bacterium | reverse complement strand
TCCAGCGGATTGAAGCCATAGGGAAAGGCCTTCAGTTCGGCGAGTTGGGCCGAGGCGGCGCGGACTGCGGCGGGCCCGAAGCGGGCGCCCGGCCGGAAGGTGGTGGCGAGATCCAGCGGAATGCCCAGGAATGCCATGTCGGCGCCGCGCGGATCGGCGACCCGCGGCGCTCGCAGAAAGCCGGTCGGCTGGGAATAGGTCTGGATGAAGCCCTGGCCGCCGGGATTGGGGCCTGCTCCTGCCGTTTCTGCCATCGCGCGCTCCCCTGCTACAGCCGGTCCAGATACCAGGCATGGTCAAGCGGCGAAACCTCGGCCTCGTAGCGTTCGAATTCAATCCGCTTGAGCACGCCGAAATGCTGGTGATACCGCTCGCCGAAATAGCGCGGCAGAATGCGCCCGTCATCATAGGCGTCGAGGGCATGGGCCCAGTGGCGGGCCAGGCTGGGCGCCGCCTTGTCATAGGCATTGCCGTCCACCGGCGGCCCCGGATCGAGCCTGCTGACCAGGCCGTGATGGATCCCGGCAAGCACCGCCGCCATGACCAGATAGGGATTGGCATCGGCCCCGGCCACCCGGTGCTCGACACGCCGCGCAGCCCCCTCGCCGCCCAGCACACGCAGGGACACGGTGCGGTTTTCCACCCCCCAGCTGGCGCCGGTCGGCGCATAGGAGCCGAGCTTGAAGCGGCGATAGCTGTTGGCATTGGGCGCCAGGACCGCGATCGATTCGGGCAGGCTGGCCATCAGCCCGCCAACGGCATGGCGCAGGCGCGAGTCACCCTCGCCGCCGGCGGCGGCGAAGATGTTGCGGCCCTGGCCATCGACCAGGCTGACATGGATATGCAGCCCCGAGCCCGCCATATCGCGATAGGGCTTGGCCATGAAGGTGGCGTCGAGGCCGTGGCTGCGGGCGACGCCGCGCACCGCCCGCTTCATCAACATGGCGTGATCGCAGGCGGCCTGGGCGTCGTCGAGATGGTGCAGGTTGATCTCGAACTGGCCCGGCGCATATTCGCTGAGGCTCGACGTCACCGGCACGCCCTGAGCCTCGAGCGCTGCGGAGGCCTCGGACAGCACCTGCCGGCGGGCGTCGAGATCGTCGAGCGACAGCACCTGGGTCGACCAGTCGCGCCGCCCGGAATAGGGCGAACAGGGTGGCTGCGGCGCCCCTTCGGCCGTGCGCTCCCGGTCGATCAGGTAGAACTCCAGTTCGCAGGCGACCACCGGGGTGAGGCCCAGTTCGCCGAACCGCCCCAGCACCTGGCCCAGGACCTGGCGGGGATCGGCGAAGAACGGCGTGCCGTCTTCGGCCAGCATGGTCATCAGCATCTGGGCCGCGGGCTCGCCCGTCCAGGGCATCGGCAGGATGCGACCATCGACCGGCACGGCGATCTGGTCGCGGTCGCCGGTCGCCATGGCGAGGCCCGTTTCCTCGACATTGTCGCCCAGAATATCGAGTCCATAGAGCGATCCGACCAGCTTGAGGCCATGCTCCAGGACCTCGACCGCCTCGTCGCGCGGCACGCGCTTGCCGCGGAACACGCCATTGGTGTCGGGCAGCACCAGGTCGATCCAGCGCAGCTCCGGCTGCCGCTCGAACAGCAGCCGCGCGGCGGCGACCGGATCCTCCGGTTCGCTGTCAATTTCAGGACTGGCGTAGAAATCCGCCGGGCCGATCGCCCCCTCGGAGGCATCGGCGATGCGCCGCATGGCATCGGGGCGGGGAATCTGCTGGCCGCTGGCATAGCGGCTCATCGCGGCGACCGAGACGCCCGCGCGGCGGGCGAACTCGGTCAGCGTCAGATTGACGGATTTCAGATAGTCGGCAATGCGCACGTCGGGCGCGGCCGGCTCAGATCGAGCCGTTGATCCATTCGACGATCTTGCCCTTGGGCAAGGCGCCGACCTTGGTCGCGGCACCCTTGCCGTCGCGGAACAACATCAGGGTCGGAATACCGCGGACGCCATAGCGCGCCGGGGTATTGGGGTTCTCGTCGATGTTGATCTTGGCGATCGTCACCTTGGGCGACATTTCGTTGGAAATCTCTTCCAGGCTGGGGCCGATCTGCTTGCACGGGCCGCACCATTCTGCCCAAAAATCGACCACGACAGGCCCGGGCGCGCCCAGGACATCGGTCGTGAAAGAATCGTCAGTCACCTTCTTGGTGGCCATTCGGGTAGCCTTTCGAGAATGAGTATCGGCCGCCTTGATCGGCGGTTGCCCTGATATGCGTCCAAATCTAGGGAGGCCGTTCGAGAGCGTCAAGCCGGGCCGGACGCCGGTGCTCGGGACCCCAGGATTGCAGCCAGTGCAGCGTCGAGCAGATCTCCGGGAATCGGCATCAGGCGGGCGGTTTCGGTCCATAACAGGGCCGCCTCGACGGCCCGTCGGGGGAACATGGGGGCGACGGCCGCCCGGTACAAGGCCAGTTGGCGGAGGTAGCCGGGGGCGACCGCGGCCACGCTGGCGGGCGACGGCCGGTCGGTCTTGTAGTCGACGATCAGGACCCGGTCGTCGAGCACGACCAGGCGGTCCAGTTGGCCGAGGATGACCTCGCCGGCCAGTTCGGCCGTGAGCGGCACCTCCGCCCGGCTGCCGGGTCCGAAAACCGGGGCAAAATCCGGATGGTCGAGAATGGCCAGGACCTCGGCCGCCAGGGCCTCGGCCATTGCCGCATCCAGGCCGTGGGCGGGCTGGGCAAGAAACCGGCGGGCCGCAAGCGCCCGCTCGCCCGCCGGCCGCTCGGGCAGCAATTCGAGCAGGCGATGGACCAGCCGGCCGCGCAGGAAGCGCCGGCCGGTGCCCTCGCCGAGCGGGCTGAGCGCCGGCAGATCGGCATCCTGTGCCCGGGACGGGCTGAGCGGCCGCGACGGCTGCGGCTCGGCCGGCGCCGGGCGCCCGGCCCAGACCGGCAGGGGCTCCGGGACGATGCCGCCGACCAGGTCCCGCGGACGCTCGGCGATCGGCGCGTCCTGGGCCTCCGACCAGCGCCGGACGGCAAAGCCCGGTTCCAGTTCGACCGCCGGGCATGCGGCCGGCATCCCCCGGGCCACCAGATCGTACCAGGAGCCCGGGGCGAAGCCCTCGGCGGCCTTTGCCGTCCGCCAGCCGCACACGATCAGCCGGTCCTCGGCGCGGGTCAGCGCGACATAGAGCAGGCGCCGGTACTCCTGCTGGGCGGCGGCATTGGCCGCCTGGCGCAGGGCGGCGACCGGGCCGACCTCGTTGGCCGCCGCCACCGGCCACAGCGGGACGCCCTGGGGCAGCCACAGCAGCGGATCATGCTCGCCGGGAAGCTGGGTGGTATCGGGCAGCACCACGATCGGCGCCTCGAGACCCTTGGCCGCGTGAACCGTCAGGATGCGGACCTCGTCCCGGGATTTCTCCAGGTCGCGCTTGAGCACCAGTTCGCCGTGCTCGACGCGATGCAGGAAGGCCTGCAGGGATGGCGCCTGCTCGGCCTGGTGGCGGAGCGCCAGGCTGAGAAATTCGTCGATCGGCT
>JAJFJE010000189.1 GCA_021774355.1 Alphaproteobacteria bacterium | reverse complement strand
CCTGGACCAGCATGTCGCTGGCCCCGGGGAAGTCCGTCGCCCTGCTGGCACCCCAGGCATAGTAGTAGTCGACCGAGTCCTCGTCGCGCGGCGTGACCGCCTGGCTCGACCAGGTGTCGAGCAGCAGTTGGCCGTCGGATTCGCCTTCGGTCTTGGTGCCTGCCGTGAACATCCGATAATGCAGCACCCAGGTGCACGGGATGGTGTGGGTGATCTTGAAGCAGATGTCGAAGCGCGCCTCGGGCGGGAAAAGATGCCGCGCCGCGCCGGCCGGCTCGCAGTTCCGGACCCAGAACTCGGTTTTCATGCCGCGGTCAAAGACCTGATGTTTGGCCTTCGCCGTCGTGTATTGCAGGCTGCCGCCGACCGTATTGGGGTGGATCCAGGTGATGTGGCTGAGATCCGCCAGATTGGAAATCTCCCACCGGTAATTGGTGTCGACCTGCATCTTCGAGGTCTTGATATTGAAATCGGGATTGCTCGGACCGACCGAATAGGGGATCAGCCCCGGGTCGGCCTTGGCCGGATCGCCCATCCAGACCCAGATCCAATTATTCTTCTCGACCACCGGATAGGGCCGCAGGCAGGCCTTGTCGGGGATCGTCGACTGGCCCGGAATCTCGACGCACTTGCCGTCGGCCGCGTCGTAACGCATGCCGTGATAGAGGCAACGCAGGGAGTCGCCCTCCTTCCGGCCAAGCGACAATGCCGCCTGCCGGTGCGGACAGCGATCTTCATAGGCGACCACGGGACCGCTGGGGCGACGCCACAGCACCAGGCGCTCGTTAGCGATCTTCCGCGGAATAATGGCGTCCCGGCCCTGGCTGAACTCATTGTCCCAGCCGGCGCAGTACCAAGCGTTCCTGACAAACATCAGTGACCTCCTCCCATAGCTTTCCTGATCACTCGCCCAGCCGGCGCCGGGACGCACCATCCGAAAAGGACGGAACCGCCCGATTTGCGACCAATTCAGCCATCCGGACCGACCATATGGGACGGTCTGCCGGCTTTGACCCGCCCAGCTGAGACCAGTCCCGGCCGACGCTGCGCCCGATTCCGTCCCTATGGTTCCGGCTGGGCCCAGAGGATCCAGTTCTGGACGGTCGCGGTCGGGCCGGTTCCCGGTGGGGTATCGGCAGAGGTGGCGCCGTAGAGGACGGCGTCCGGGACGAGGCCGCCGAGCATGGACTGGGCGGGGTCGCCGCCATAGATCAGATAGGCGCCGCCGCTCGGCATCAGGGCCGCGGCCCCGGCCAGATTCAGCACCCGCGGGGCGACCACGACCAGGCCATAGCCGGTGGCGGCGCTGGACAGGGTCCCGCTCAGGGTCAGGGTCCCGGCCGGATCCGACAGGGCGAGGTGCAGCGCCCCGGTGCCCTGGGTCTCCAGGGGGCCGTCCAGGGTGAAGGCCGGGGCCGTCGCGTGAAGCTCCAGGGCGGTATCCGCCGCCCCGGTCAGGCCGCCCCCGGCAAGCGTGAACAGGGCCCGGGCCCCGGCCACCATGCCCGCCGCGCCGTCCAGCGCCGCCGCCAGCTCCGACAGCCGGGCCTGGTCGGTCCGCAGCCACAGCCGGTCCGCGGCCAGGGACAGATCGAGGGCATGGCCGGAGCCATCGAGCGCCCCTGCCGCCGCGCCGCGCGGTGCCGTCGCCTCCGGCCCACCGGGGCCGAGCAGACGGCCATCGGCCCAGGCCAGCGCCAGACCGGGGGACGGCACGCCATCCGTCGCCACATAGAAGCGGCCGTCCGCGCCGCTGACGCCGCGGCCGACCACGGCGCCGTCCAGCGCCACCGAAACCCCCAGCCCCGGCTGATCCGCAAGCCCCGCGACGACGCTGGGGGCCGTGGCGAAACACCACGATAGGTAGGGATAGCTCACCCCCGGCACGAGACCCCAGCGCCCTGGCGCGAAATCCTCGGGCAGGCCCGCCTGCAATGCCGCCCGATCCCAACCCGCCATTGCCGCAGAACCAAGCCCCACGCCCTGCGCCTGGCCGCTTGCCGCCAGATCCCAATAGCCGCCGACCACCGTCCCGGCGCCGGACAATTGCCCGATCAGGCCGCCCGCAGGGCCGCTGCCGCCACCGGCCACGAGGCCGACCGCATAGCCTTCCGCGAGCGAACCCGCCAGGCGGCCCACAAGCCCCCCGACATATCCGGCCCCGGCCACCGCCGCTGTCGCGTAGCTGCGCAGGAGCCCGCTGCTGCCGTCGCCATAGCCGACCAGGCCACCGACCGAACGGACCCCGCTCACCAGGCCGCCTGCGGCAAAGCTCTCGGTGACCTGGCCCGACAGCCGGCCGACCAGGCCGCCGACCCAGTCCACGCCCGTGACGTCGCCCCGTGCATAGCTCATGTCCACGGCACCGAACTGGCCGCCGACGAGGCCCCCGACCGCAGCGCGGCCGGCCACCGCGCCCGACGCAATGCCGCCGCTCGCCGTCCCGGCCTGGCGACCCAGAAGCCCGCCCACATAATCCAACCCCGTCACCGCGCCCGACGCAGATACCGCCGTCACCGTGCCGCGCTGCAGGCCCGCAAGGCCGCCGACATTGTAACGGCCGGTCACCGAGCCATATGCCATGCTGTCGAGGACCGTGCCCGACAGCGCGCCGGCCAAGCCACCGGCATAGTCCCGCCCGGCGACGGCACCCGTCGCATCGCTGCCCTCGATCGTCGATGCCGTGGCGGCATAGCCCACAAGGCCGCCGAAATAATTGCCGCCGCCGTTCACCGCGCCGGTCGCGTGGCTGTCCCTGATATCGCCCGCCAGCAGCCCGACCAGGCCGCCGACATGGCGATGTCCGGAAACCCCGCCATCCGCCCGGCTGCCGGTCACCGTGCCCCGCTCCAGGCCGACCAGGCCGCCCACATCGTTCCGACCGGTGACAAGCCCGCTCGCCGCGCTGCCGCTGACATCGCCCGCCATGGTGCCGGCCAGGCCGCCGGCGTAGTCACGCCCCATCACAGCGCCTGTCGCGTCGCTGCCCTGCACCAGGCTGCCGGTCGCGCCATAGCCCACCAAGCCGCCAAAATAGCTGCCGCCGCCGCTCACCGCGCCGGTTGCGTAGCTCTCCGTCACCGTCCCGAACTGCAGGCCGACAAGACCGCCCACGGTGCGGATCCCGGCGACATCGCCATCCGCCCGGCTGGCGGTCACCGTGCCGCGCTCCAGACCCGCCAGGCCGCCGACATAGCGCTTGCCGCTGACCGTCCCGGCCGCCGATGCCCCGGTCACTGCACCCTGCATCAGGCCGGCCAGGCCGCCCGCATAATCGCCACCGGCAACAGACCCCGCGGCATCGCTGTCGGTGATCGCGCTACCGCCCACCGCATAGCCCACCAGGCCGCCGAAATAGGCCCCGCCGCCGCTCACGTCGGCCAGCCCATGGCTGTCCTCGACTTGACCCGAAAGCTGGCCAACCAGACCGCCGACATAGCGGCTGCCCGTCACCGTACCGTCCACGGTGCTGTCGCGCGCATCCCCGACCAGCAGACCCGCAAGACCGCCGACCTGGCGCCGGCCTGTCACCGCGCTGCCGGTCAGTTCCAGGCCGCTCAGCCGTGTCCCCCGGGCCGCGCCGATCAGGCCGACATAGTCTTCCCCCGGCCGGTTGATGAACAACCCGTCGATCCCGTAACCCTGGCCATCCAGGCTGCCTGTGAACGGGCGCAGCACCGCACCCACCGGCTTGAACCCCGTCGCCGTGTTCCACACCGCCGATGGATCGCCGCCGGTCGCCCTGGCGTCGATATCCCGCACCAGCACGTAGGCGGCCGACAGATCCAGCGCCATAAGCTGCAACTGGTGGGCATTGCTGATCATCGTGGCATATTCGCTGCGCAGCAGCGGCCGGGTGTCGCCCTCGGCGATATACCAGACATTGGTGAAGTCGAAGCCGCCGGTGCCGCTATAGCTCGCGGCAGCATAGGCGGCGGCGCCGGTGA
>JAJFJE010000188.1 GCA_021774355.1 Alphaproteobacteria bacterium | reverse complement strand
TCGACCAGGGCATCGGCCAGGGGTTCGGAGATCCTCGGCCGCCGCGCCATCGCCGACAGCCGGGCGGCCGAGGCCTGGGTCACCAGGGCCACCAGATCGTCGTCGGTCAGGACGGTCGAGGCCTCGAGCATGGGGAGGGCGACATCGTCGACATCCTGGGCCAGGGCCAGGGCCACGTCATAGGGCAGTTCGCCGGCTTCCTTGACGCTCCGCGACAGGGCCACCCGGACCGTCTGGGCGGCCTGGCGGGCGACCACCCGGAACAGGGCCTCTGCCTCGGCGCGGGCCCGCGGGTCGAGCGTGCCCCGGCGCCAGGCATCGGCAATCACGGTCGTCGCCTCGGCCTGGCGGGCGGGCGAGGGATCGGCCATCAACGCCTGCAGTTCGGCAAGGGTGAGCACGGTCACGAAACCTCCCAACGCGGCGCGGCATGACGGGCGACCCGATGACGCATCCGCCTGACGCGATCCTATACTATAAGCGCTTTGGATTACGAACCGTTAACCGGAGGCCCCCGATGCGTCTGCCCGGCCTGATCGCCGCACTCCTCGTCATCGCCGCCGGCCAGGCGCAGGCCGCCGACGCCGCCAAAGGCGAGGCGGTGTTCAAGCGTTGCATGGCCTGCCACACCATCGCCGACGGCGCCCCCGCCCGGGTCGGCCCCAATCTGCACGGCGTGATCGGCCGCACCGCGGGCACGGCGCCGGGCTACACCTATTCCAAGGCCATGGCCGCCTCGGGCCTGACCTGGACCCCGGAGACGCTGGACAGCTACCTGACCGCGCCGCGCAACGTGGTGCCGGGGACCAAAATGTCCTTCCCCGGCGTCCCCAACGCGGCGCAGCGGGCCGATCTCATCGCCTATCTGCAAAGCCAGAGCGAATAGCGCCGGTGCCCCCGGCTTGGCGCTTCCGGCGCGCCCGCCAACGGGGCTAAGCTGAGGCCCTCTGCCGGAGGTCCCATGGAACTGGCCCGCCCCTATCTCCTGTTCCTCGGCGACGCCCCCGACGCCCTGGCGGCAAAAACCGCCGCGGGCATCGTCGACTGGCGGCGCGACTGGTGCCTGGGCCAATTGCGGCTGGAGGGCTGCCGGGCCGATCTGGGCCTGCCCGAAATGAGCCCTGCCGGCGCCGCCGCCCAAGGCGTCCGGACCATGATCATCGGGGTCGCCAATGCCGGCGGCACCTTGGCGCCGCACTGGATCGAGACGATTGTCGCGGCCCTCGCCGCCGGGCTGGACGTGGCCAGCGGCCTGCATATGCGCCTGGGCGACATCCCGGCCATCGCAGCCGCCGCGGGCCGGCACGGCAGGCGCCTGATCGATGTCCGCCACAACACGCTGCGCCTGGCCACGGGCAAGGGAACGAGGCGCCCGGGCAAGCGGCTGCTGACGGTCGGCACGGATTGTTCCGTGGGCAAGAAATACACCGCCCTGGCCCTGGAGCGGACCCTGCGCCAGCGTGGCCTCGACGCCGATTTCCGGGCCACCGGGCAGACCGGGATCTTCATCTCCGGCCGCGGCGTGGCCGTCGACGCCGTGGTCGCCGACTTCATTTCAGGCGCCGCCGAATGGCTGTCGCCGGCCAACGCCCCCGACCATTGGGACGTGGTGGAAGGCCAGGGCAGCCTGTTCCATCCGTCCTTCGCCGGCGTCTCGCTGGGCCTGCTGCACGGCAGCCAGCCCGATGCCATCGTGCTCTGTCACGAGCCGGCCCGCCGGACCATGCGCGGCGTCCCGGCGCCCCTGCCCGGAATCGCCGAATGCATCGCCCTGAACCTCGCCTGCGGCCGCCTGACCAACCCGGCCATCGCCTGTGTCGGCATCGCCGTCAACAGCTCGGCCCTCGACCGGACCGCCGCCCGCCACTATCTCGACGGCTTGGCGGCGGCCCACGGCCTGCCGGCGGTCGATCCCATCGCCGACGGGGTGGACGCGATCGTCGACCGGCTGCTTGCCGTCGTGCCATGACGGTGGCGGTCGAAAGCTGGCCCATCGCCGGACGCTTCCGCATTGCACGCGGGGCCAAGACCGAAGCCCTGGTTGTGGTGGTGACGCTGGAACGGGACGGCCGGCGGGGCCGGGGCGAAGCGGTGCCCTATGGCCGCTATGGCGAAACCGCCGACGGGGTCGTGGCGGCAATCGACCAGGCCTTGGCGCGGCTTGGGTCCGTGCCCGACCGCGCGGCCCTGCAGCAGATCCTGCCGCCGGGGGCCGCGCGCAATGCCATCGACTGCGCCCTGTGGGACCTGGAGGCCAAGCTCGCCGGCAGGCCCGCCCATGTCCTGGCGGGCCTGCCGCCGCCGGTCGCGGCAATGACCGCCTATACCCTCAGCCTGGACGATCCGGCGGCCATGGGACTGGCCGCCCGCCAGGCCGCCGACCGGCCCCTGCTGAAACTGAAACTGGGCGGCGACGGGCAGGATCTCCAGCGGGTGGCGGCCGTGCGCGACGGCGCGCCGGCAGCCCGCCTGATCGTCGATGCCAATGAGTCGTGGAGCCCGGCCACGGTCGAGCGCCTGTGCCACGATATGGCCCGCCACGACGTCGCCCTGATCGAGCAGCCGGTCGCGGCCGGCGACGAGGCCTGCCTGACCAGCATCCGCAGCCCGGTGCCGCTCTGCGCCGACGAATCCTGCCACGACCGCCACGGCCTGGCCGCCCTGGCCGAGGCCTATCAATGCATCAACGTCAAGCTCGACAAGACCGGCGGCCTGACCGAGGCCATCGCTCTGGTCGACGCCGCCCGTCATCTCGGCCTCGGGATCATGATCGGCTGCATGGTCGGCACGTCCCTGGCCATGGCCCCGGCGGCCCTGCTGGCCGGCGCCGCCCGCTTCGTCGACCTGGACGGGCCCCTGCTGCTGGCGCGGGACCGCACCCCGGGGATCACCTATCACGGCAGTCTGATGCTGCCGCCGCCGCGGGCGCTGTGGGGGTGAGCGTGTTCTCCCCCGACTACCGCACGGCACGGATCCGCTTCCTGGCCGCCTGTGCCGGGCACGGCCTGATGGTGGAAAGCTGCCTCCACCCGCTCCACGGTCCGGCCGGCGAAGCGCTGGCGATCGACGTGGCGCGGCGCGGCCCGCCCGATGCGGCGCAGTGGCTGGTGCTGTTTTCCGCCACCCACGGCACCGAAGGCGCCTTCGGCAGCGCCGCCCAACTGGCCCTGGTCGAGCGGGCGCCGGCTTTGCCCGCGGGCGTGGCGCTGCTGCTGGTCCACGGGCTCAATCCCTGGGGCTTCGCCTGGGGCCGGCGAACCACCGAGGACAATGTCGACCTCAACCGCAACTGGATCGACTTTGCCCGCCCCCGCCCGGCCAATGCCGATTATGGCCGCCTGGCGGCAGCGCTCGAACCCTCGGCGCTTGATCCCGAGACCCTGTCCCGGGGCGACCGGGCGCTGGCCGCGTTCCGGGCGGTCGCGGGCGAAGCCGCGCTCCAGGCGGCGCTGAGCGGCGGCCAATATGACCATCCCGAGGGCCTGTTCTTCGGCGGCTTCGGGCCGACCTGGTCGCGTCGCCGCCTGGCCGAGATCCTGCGCCGCCACCTGGCTCCGGCACGGACCGTCGCCGCGATCGATTGCCACACCGGATTGGGGCCCTATGGCTCGGCCGAGATCATCACCCTGGCGGCCGCCGGCTCGACCGCCTATCGCCGGGCGCGGGCCTGGTGGGGCGCGCAGCTGGCCTCGACCGCCGACGGCGATTCGGTCTCGTCGGCCCTGACCGGCACGCTGGACGAGGGCGTGGCCGCCCTGCTGGGCGATGCTGCCCTGGTTTTCGTCGCCCTTGAGGTGGGCACCTACGACCTGGCGACGACCCTTGCGGTGCTGCGCGACGATGGCTGGCTGCATCGCCACGGGGCCTTGGACGACGACCGGGGCCGGGCCTTGAAGGCCCGGATCCGCGACCATTTCGCCCCCGCCGACCCGGCCTGGCAGAGGGCCGTGCTGGGCCATGCCGCCGGGGCCATCGACGCCGCCCTGTCGGGCCTTGCCCGGGGCGCTTAGATCGCCAGGCGGGAGCCGTCCCAAGTGCGGCGCAGGGTCGCCGCGACGATGCAGGACGCGGCACACATCGCGGCCATGACCAGGAACACGCCGCCGCCCAGCGGCCCGATCAGCAGGCTGAGGCTGAGGGTGGCGCAGGCCATGGACACGGCAATGCCGAGCGACGAATAGAGCCCCTGGGCGGTCGCCGTGGCATCGTCGGGGCAGGCCCTGGCGATGAAATGCATGGCCCCGAGATGGGCCATGGCAAAGGTCATGGCGTGCATCCATTGCACCAGGACCAGGGCTGTAAGGTCGGTGGTCACGCCGATCACGGTCCAGCGCAGAATGCCGCCGAAGCCACCCAGCAGCATCAGGGTGGTCGGCTTGACCCGGGGCAGCAGGCGCTTGGCCAGGGCGAACAGGGCGATTTCGAAGGCGACCCCCTCGGTCCACAGCAGGCCGATGGTGAAGTCGTCGTGCCCGGCCTCGCGCCAGTGCAGCGCCGAATAGCTGTAATAGGCGGCGTGGCTGCCCTGGACCAGGGCATTGACCCCGAGGAACAGCAGGAACAGCCGGTTGGTCAGGTAGCCCCGGACCAGGCCCGAGCGCTGGGCCGGCGGCGGCCGGACATCGGGCACCAGCCAGGCCGTTGCCGCCGACAGGCCAAGGCCGGCGAGGATCACCCACAGCACGCCCTCGACCCCGGTCAGGGGCATCAATTGGCCGATCGCCAGGGTGCCCAGCACGAAACTGACCGAGCCCCAAAGGCGCACCCGGGCATAGTCGTAGCCGCGCTGATAGGCGGCCAGCACGCCGACATTCTCGGTCAGCGCGACCTGGGCCGGGAAGGCCAGGCTGGCTGCAAGATAGGCGGCAAGGATCGCCCAGAAGCCCTGGGCCGGAAGCAGGGCGGCGTGGGTTGCCAGGCTGATGACGGTCAGAGCCATCAGCAGCCGGCGGCGCTCGCCCAGATAATCGGCCAGCCGTCCCCAGGCGGTATTGCCGATCAACCGGATGAACAGCCCGCCGGCCAGGACGACCGGGATTTCGGCGGCGCTGAGGCCGCGATGGGCGAGCCACACCGGCAGAAAGGGGGTAATGACGCCGAGGGAGAAATAGCTGGTGGCATAGAACAGCGCCATGCGGATGGCGACCGGGACGCGCCGGCGCAGCGGTTCGGTCACGGAGCGGGACCGCGACGGGACGGACGAATGGCGGACACGGCAAGCCAGGCCATGGCGTCAGTAGCGTCCGAGTTCGACCTCCGTCTCCGCCAGGTCGTCGCCCTCCGCACCGCCCGACTGGGCAATGACGCGGGCAAAATAGCGATGGTTCTTGCCACCGGAACAGGGCGGCAGATAGCCGGGAACGGCGTAGGACCCCTTGGCCCAGTTGCGCGCGACCACCTCGGCGCCCGCGGGCAGGTCGTCGCGCTCGCCGGGCACCGCCGGGAGCGTGACCGCGGTGGCCCCGGCAGGAACCGCAAAGCCGATGGTGCCGTGGCCCCCGGGCTGGGAC
>JAJFJE010000187.1 GCA_021774355.1 Alphaproteobacteria bacterium | reverse complement strand
TGTTGCCCTGGAAGGCGACGGCTTCCTGACCGTCCAGACGGCGGACGGCCCCCGTTATACCCGCAACGGTCACTTGTCGATGGATGCCGATGGCCGCGTGGTCACCAGCGCCGGCCAGCCCGTGCTCGACGATGGCGGCGGCGAGATCACCCTGGACGAGGGCGCCGGCGCCCCGACCATCGCCCCGGACGGCACCATTTCCCAGGGGACCAACCGAATCGGCCGCCTTGGGGTCGTCCGCTTTGCCGATCCCCAGGCCCTCCAGGGCGCAGGCGACGGCCTGCTGACCGCCGGGCCCGGCCAGGCCGCCGAAGCGGCCCCCGACACCCGCCTGGCCCAGGGCATGCTGGAAGGCTCCAACGTCCAGCCGGTCGTCGAGATCACCCGCATGGTCGAGCTGCAGCGCCGCTACCAGACCATGCAAAGCCTGTTGCAAAGCGATGCCGAGTTACAGCGCAGCGCCATTCAGCGGCTGGGCCGCGTCAGCCCGGCCTGAGGAGAACGCCCATGAGAAGCCTGTCCATCGCCGCCACCGGCATGCTCGCCCAACAGCTCAATGTCGAGGTGATTTCCAACAACCTGGCCAACCTCTCGACCTCGGGCTTCAAACGCCAGCGTGCCGAGTTCCAGGACCTGCTCTACGACACCCAGCGCCGCATGGGCACCAGTTCATCCGACCAGGGCACCATGGTCCCGACCGGCGTGCAACTGGGCACCGGGGTCAAGACCGGCTCGGTGTACCGGGTGCTGGAACAGGGCAACGCCACCCTGACCGACAACAGCTACGACCTGATGATCCAGGGCAACGGCTATCTGCGGGTGGAAATGCCCAATGGCGACGAGGCCTATACAAGGGACGGCTCGCTGCAACTCGACGGCAATGGCGCCCTGGTGACGGTGGACGGCTACCCGGTGCAGCCCGGCATCACCGTGCCCAGCAACGCCTTGCAGGTCTCCGTCAGCGCCGCCGGCCAGGTCCAGGTGACCCTGCCCAACACCACCGCCCCCCAGGTCATCGGCCAGCTCGACCTCGCCAGCTTCGTCAATCCGGCGGGCCTGGAAGCGACCGGCAACAACCTGTTCCTGGAGACTCCGGCGTCCGGCGCGCCGACCATCGGACTGCCCGGCGACGCCGGCTTCGGGACCGTCCTCCAGGGCTTCCTGGAATCGTCGAACGTCAATCCGGTGCAGGAAATCACCAATCTGATCAACGCCCAGCGGGCTTACGAGCTGAACTCCAAGGTGATCACCGCCTCGGACGAAATGCTCCAGACCATCAACCAGGTGCGCTGAGGAGACTTGCCATGATCCGTCTCGTGTTCGGACTTTTGCTGTGGTGCGCCGCCTGGTCGGTTTCGGCCGCCCGTGCCGAGGACGCCCGGATCCCGGTGGTCAACCGCAGCATCGCGGTCGGCGAGGTGATCGCCGACACCGATCTCGACTGGGCCGCCGCCGAGTCCGGTAACCGCGGGACTGCCAGCCGCGCCGACCAGGTGGTCGGCCGGCAGGCCCGGCGCCCGATCTACCCGGGCAACGCCATCCCCTTGAGCGCACTGCGCACGCCGATCCTGATCGAACGCGGCGCGCTGATCTCGCTCACCGCCACCCTGCCCGGGATCGCCCTGTCGACCACGGCCAAGGCCCTGGAACAGGGCGGGCTGGGCGACACGGTGCGGGTGATGAATGCCAGCTCCAACCGGGTGGTCCAGGCGGTCGTTACCGGCCCGGGCAGTGCCGCGGTTCCGCTGGCCAGCGTGCAGCCCTGAAAACGCCAGCCAGAAAGGCCATCGGTCATGTCCTACCAGAGCTTCCTCCGCCGCGCCGCCGGCCTGCTGCTGTGCCTCGGCCTGGGGGCCTGCGGCGCCGGCGAACGCCTCGCCAATATCGGCCGGGTTCCGCCCCTGTCGCCCATTGCCGATCCGAGCCGGCCGGCCGGCGCCGCAGTGCTGCCCATCGCGACGGCGGCGCTGCCCGCGCCGCCTGCCGCCAGCCTGTGGCAGCAGGGCAGCCGCGCCTTCTTCAAGGACAACCGGGCGGCCAGGGTCGGCGACATCCTGACCGTCACCATCGACATTAACGAGCAGGCCCAGTTGGCCAACAAGACCAGCCGTGGCCGGACCAACAGCGAAGATCTGGGGCTCAACAATCTGTTCGGGCTGGAAGCCGCCGCCGGCCGCCTGTTGCCCAGCGAATACGACCCGACCAAGGCGGTGGGCATCAGCTCGGACAGCGGCTCCAGCGGCAACGGCACGGTCGACCGCAAGGAGGACATCCACCTGACCGTCGCCGCAGTCGTGACCCAGGTGCTGCCCAATGGCAACCTGATGATCGAGGGGCACCAGGAGGTGCGGGTCAATTACGAGGTGCGCGAATTGCTGGTCGCCGGCCTGGTGCGCCCGTCCGACATCTCGGCGACCAACACGGTCAAGCATACCCAGATGGCCGAAGCCCGGATCTCCTATGGCGGCCGCGGCCAGATCACCGACGTCCAGCAGCCCCGTTACGGCCAGCAATTGCTCGACGTGGTGATGCCGTTCTGACGCGCCCCCGCCACCGTCATGGCCGGCCATCGGGCCCGCCATACAGACGCGGATGACCGGGACAAGCCCGGTCATGACGACAGGGGGAAAAAGGGCGCGTCGCCCCTCCACCGTCATGGCCGGCCCCCGTGCCGGCTATCCACGGGAACACCGTGGCCGCCGCACAGGCGTGGATGACCGGGACAAGCCCGGTCATGACGAAGGGGAGAGAGGGCGCCTCACCCCCTCACCGTCATGGCCGGCCACCGTGCCGGCCATCCACGGGGACACCGTGGTTGCCGCACAGGCGTGGATGACCGGGACAAACCCGGTCATGACGAAGGGGAAAGAGGGCGCCTCGCCCCCTCCACCGACA
>JAJFJE010000186.1 GCA_021774355.1 Alphaproteobacteria bacterium | reverse complement strand
CCGCCACCACGGCTTCGAGGCCCTGAAACAGGCGATGCTTGACCGCCAGATCTTCGACAACAGCCTCGACCACCAGGCCGGCTGGCGCCAGCGCATCGAGGGTCGCTGCCGGCTGCAGGCGGGCCAGCACGCCATCGGCCGCGGCCTGGCTCAGGCGGCCCCGGGCGACCCGCTTGGCCAGGTCGGCCGCGATGGCGCGGACCGCCGCTTCGGCGGCGCCGTCGCGCATGTCGTAGAGAAGCGTCGGATGGCCGGCCTGGGCCGCCACCTGGGCGATCCCCGTCCCCATGGTGCCGCTGCCGATCACGGCGACGGCCAGGTCGGTCGACAGAGCTGCCATCACGCGCCCCGGAAGTCGGGCTTGCGCTTTTCGATGAAGGCCGTCACGCCCTCGCGATAATCGGCGCTCGCCCCCAGGCCACGCTGCAGGTCCCGTTCCAGATCGAGTTGGGCGTCGAGCCCGTTCGACCAGGATACCTGCAAAGCAGCCTTGATCGCGGCCAGGGCACGGGTCGGCTGGACCGCCAGATGGGCCGCCAGGGCGTCGATCTCGCCGGCCAGGGCGTCGTCTTCGACCATCTTCCAGATCAGGCCCCATTGTGCCGCCTGCGCGGCGGTCAGGGACTCGCCCAGAAGGGCCAGGCCCGCCGCCCGGGCCGGGCCGACCAGACGGGGCAGGAACCAGGTGCCGCCGCTGTCGGGCATCAGGCCGATCCGGCAGAAGGCCTGGATGAATTTGGCCGAGCGGGCGGCGATCACCAGGTCGCCGGCCAGGGCAATATTGGCCCCGGCACCGGCGGCGACGCCGTTGACGCCGACGATCACCGGCATGGCAAGGGCGCGCAGGCGGCGAACCAGGGGGTTGTAATAGGTTTCGATCGTGTGGCCCAGATCGACCGGCGCGGCGCCCGGCGCCGCCGCCCGATCGGACAGGTCCTGCCCGGCGCAGAAGCCCCGGCCGGCGCCGGTCACGACCAGCACCCGGGTCCGCGCCGCCTCGACCTGGTCGAGCGCGGCGGCCAGCCGGCCATGCATCGCGGCGGTGAAGCTGTTCAGCTTGTCCGGGCGATTGAGGGTGATGCGGGCGATATCCCCCGCGATGTCCAACAAGATGGAATCGGCCATGAATCCCCCCGGTGTCAGGCGTGCTGATCGAAATCGAGCGTTATTGTCGGTGTCAGCGGCCGGCTCTGGCAGCTCAGGACATAGCCGCGGGCCAGCTCGTAATCTTCCAGGGCAAAGTTCCGGTCCATCTCGACCTCGCCCGCGGTCAGCTTGGCGATGCAGGTCGAACAGACGCCGCCCTTGCAGGAATAGGGCAGTTCCAGGCCATTGGCGAGGGCCGCTTCGAGCACCGTCTCCTTGGCCCCGTCGACCGGAAAGCTGAAACTGTGGCCGTCCATCACCACGGTCGCCTGGCAGGCCTTGGCCGCCTCGGCGGCGCGGCGCCCGGCCTTTGCCGGACCAGCGCTGCCGAACAGTTCGCACTTCACCTTGGCCGGATCGACACCCCGTTCGTCCAGCACCGCCATTGCCGTGCGGGCCATTGCCTCGGGGCCGCAAATGAACACCCCGTCAATCGCTGCAAGCGCGACCACCCGGTCGAACAGGGCACGGCATTTGTCGGCGTCCAGGCGGCCCGACAGGAGGGCGGTTTCCTGGGGCTCGCGGCTCATCACGAAGACCAGGGTAAGGCGGTCGAGATAGCGGTTCTTGAGGTCCAGCAGGGCCTCGCGGAAGATCACGCTGGCCGTCGAGCGGTTGCCATAGATCAGGGTGAAGCGGCTGCCGGGTTCCGTCGCTAAAGTGGTGCGGATGATCGACATCAGGGGCGTGATGCCGCTGCCCGCCGCGATGCCCAGATAATTCCTGGCATTGCCCGGCGCCAGCGGCAGGTAGAAGCGGCCGGCCGGGGGCGCCACGTCAAGGGTCATCCCGGGATGCAATTCGCTGCAGGCCCAGCTCGAGAAGGCCCCGCCATCGACCTTCTTGACCGCTACTTCCAGGACCCCGTCCTGGACCCCCTGGCACAGGGAATAGGACCGGCGCAGTTCCTCGCCGTTCAGACGGGTGCGCAGGGTCAGGTACTGGCCCTGGGTGAAGGCGAAAAGATCGGCCAGTTCGGGCGGCACGTCGAAAGTGATCGCCACGGCATCCCGGGTTTCCGGCCGGCAGGCCTTGACCGTCAGGGGATGAAACGGGGCGGCGGGCGCGGTCAGTGACATTTGAAATACTCGAAAGGTTCGCGGCAGCGGTCGCAGCGGCGCAGCCCCTTGCAGGGGGTCGAGCCGAATTCGCTGACCAGGGTGGTGGTGGTGCTGCCGCAGCGCGGGCAGGCCGGGGCGACCTTGCGCAGGGGCGGCGCGATACCGTAGTCGCGCAGGCGCCGCTGGCCCTTTTCGGAAATCCAGTCGGTGGTCCAGGGCGGCGACAGGGTGGTGGTCAGGCGCACGCTGGACAGGCCGCGATCGTGCAGCGCCTGCTCGATGGTCATGGCGATGACTTCGGTCGCGGGGCAGCCGGAATAGGTCGGGGTGATCGTCACCTCCAGGCAGTCGCCCGCCCAGTTGAGGTCGCGGACGATGCCGAGATCGATCACCGACAGGACGGGGATTTCGGGATCCGGAACCTGGTCGAGCCAGGCGCGGATCAGCGCAATGTCGGGCATGGTGCGGGGCGCGGTCACCAGGTCGCCCCCGGATGGGCGCGGGCCAGGGACTGCATCTCGGCCAGGAGATAGCCCATATGCTCGGTATGGACGCCGCGGCGGCCGCCGCTGTGCATCCAGCACGACGCCGGAATCTCGAGTGTCGCCTCGGCGAACACGCGCTCGACTTCGGCCTGCCAGCCGGCGCGCAGGCTGCCCGGCAGGGGCGCGATGCCGGCCGCGGCAAGCGTCCGGTCGGCCTCGTCCTCTTCAAACAATTCGCCGGTAAAGGGCCACAGGCGGGCCAGTGCCGCGACCATGCGGGCGCGGCTTTCCGCGGTTCCATCGCCCAGCCGCACGACCCAGCCGGCACTGCGGCGCACATGATAGGCGGCCTCCGCCCGGGCCTTGTCGGCCACCGCCGCCACCTCGGCGTCGCGCGACCTGGCCAGGGCATTCAGCAAGGCAACGTGCCAGGTATCGAAAAAGAACTGGCGCAGGGTTGTGTCGGCATAGTCGCCATTGGGCTGCTCGACCAGCAGGCAGTTGCGGAACGCCGCCTGGTCGCGGAAATAGGCCAGGTCGTCCTCGTCGCGGCCCTGCCCTTCGCGCCGGCCGGCGAGCGCCAGCCACAGCCGCGCCTGCCCCAGCAGGTCGAGGGCGACGTTGGTCAGGGCGATGTCTTCCTCGAGGACCGGGCCATGGCCCGCCCATTCGCCCAGGCGCTGGCCCAGGATCAGGGCGTTGTCGCCCAGGCGCAGGGCCAGTTCGACCACCCCGTCGGGGGCGCCCGCCTCACATGTGCTTGACGGCATCGGGCAGCTCGTAAAAGGTCGGATGACGATAGATCTTGTTGCGCGCCGGCTCGAACAGCGGACCCTTCTGGGCGGGGTCGCTGGCGACGATATCGGTCGAGCGGACGACCCACAGGCTGGTGCCCTCGTTGCGCCGGGTATAGACATCCCGGGCATTCTCCAACGCCATGGCGGCATCGGTGGCGTGGACGCTGCCGACATGCTTATGGGCAAGGCCATGGGCGCTGCGCACGAACACCTCCCACAGCGGCCAGTCTTTTCCTTGGGTCATGCCGCACACTCCTTCCGACGCGCTGCCTGCTTCTCGGCATGGGCGGCCGCGGCCTCGCGCACCCAGGCCCCGTCCTCCCACGCCGCCACCCGCGCCGCCAGACGCTCGCGGTTGCACGGGCCGTCGCCCTTGATGACGCGGTAGAACTCGGCCCAGTCGACCGGCCCGATCCGGTAGTGGCCGGTCTCGGGGTCGAGGGTCAGCGCGGGATCGGGAATGGTCAGGCCGAGAAGCGCAGCCTGGGGTACCGTCTGATCGATGAATTTCTGGCGCAGGGCATCATTCGACTGCAGCTTGATCCGCCACGCCATGGACTGGGCGCTGTGCACCGATTCGGCATCGGGCGGCCCGAACATCATGACAGTCGGCCACCACCACCGGTTCAGGGCATCCTGGGCCATGGCCTTCTGAGCCGGGCTGCCCTGGCACAGGGTCAGCATGATGTCGAAGCCCTGGCGCTGGTGGAAGCTCTCCTCCTTGCAGATCCGCACCATGGCCCGGGCATAGGGGCCGTAGGAGCAGCGGCACAGCGGAATCTGATTGATGATCGCCGCCCCGTCGACCAGCCAGCCGATCACCCCGATATCCGCCCAGGTCAGGGTCGGATAATTGAAGATGCTGGAATATTTTGCGGCACCGCTGTGCAGCGCTTCGAGCAGCGTGTCGCGTGACACGTCAAGGGTCTCGGCCGCGCAATACAGGTAGAGCCCGTGGCCGGCCTCGTCCTGGACCTTGGCGAGCAGGGTCACCTTGCGCTTGAGCGATGGCGCCCGGGTGATCCAGTTGCCTTCCGGCAGCATCCCGACAATCTCGGAATGGGCATGCTGCGAGATCTGGCGGATCATCGTCTTGCGATAGGCCTCGGGCATCCAGTCGGTGGCCTCGACCTTCTCCAGGGCGTCGATGCCGCGCTGGAAACCGGCCTCTTCGCCCTCCAGCTCGTCGGCGCTGCGCACCCGGGCCACCCCGGTGTCGACCATCTGTGCGTACATTCGTTTCCGCTGCTCCAATAATTAACCGAACAACCGGTCAGCTATCTTACCAAGCCCGGCCCTCGAGTCAATGTACGACCGGACGGCGGTCCGAGAAACCCACCGACCGCAAGCCAGTATAATCCCAATCCATCCGGGATTGTCCGGTCGTGCCGCCTCAGGCGGCAACCGCCAGGGCGTTCATGGTCAGCAGGTCGTAGGTCGCCACCGTCTCGCCGGCGCCATTGGTCAGTTCGACATCCCAGCGGACCTCGCCATACTCGGCGTTGCGCGGGTTCTTCTGCTTGACCGTCAGCCGCACCTTGATCGTTTCGCCCGGGGTCACGGGCTTGAGGAAACGCAAGGAGTCGAGCCCGTAATTGGCCAGCACCGGGCCGGGTGCCGGGTCGACGAAGAGGCCGGCGGCGAAGGACAGCAGCAGATAGCCATGGGCCACCCGGCCGGGGAAGAAGGGATTGGCCGCGGCCGCCGCCTCGTCCATGTGGGCATAGAATCTGTCGCCGGTGAAATCGGCGAAATGTTCGATATCGGCAAGCGTCACTTCGCGCTCCGGGGTGACGATGGTGTCGCCGACAGCCAGGCGTTCGAACGGGATGGTGAAGGGATGGGCGGGCGGCGCCGTTTCCGCAGCGCCCTTCACATAGGCCTTGGTCAGGGCGGCAAGGCGGCCGGGCGAGCCCTGCAAGGCGGTGCGCTGCAGATAATGGTGGACGCCGCGCATGCCGCCCAACTCCTCGCCGCCACCGGCCCGGCCGGGGCCGCCATGGACCAGGACCGGCAGGGGCGAGCCATGGCCCGTGGATTCCTTGGCACAGTCCCGGTCGATCAGGATCAGCCGGCCGTGATAGGGCGCGATGCCGGACACCAGGCGAGCCGCCTCGCCGGCGTCATAGGTATAGAGCGAGGCCACCAGGCTGCCTTCGCCGCGGCGGACCAGGGCGATCGCTTCGGCCGGATCGCGGTAGGGGAGAACGGTACTCACCGGGCCGAAGACCTCGACGTCGTGGATTCTGGTCGCCGCCGCCGGGTCATCGCACTGCAACAGCACCGGCGACAGGAAGGCGCCCTTCTCCGGATCGCCGGCGGCGACCGCCGGCCGCGCGGGATCGCCATAGACGACCCGTGCCTCGCCCTGGAGCACGGCAATACGGTCGCGGCAGTCACGCTGCTGGGCCAGGCTGACCACCGGCCCCATGGTCACCTCGTCCCGGCGGGGGTCGCCGACCACGGTCCTGGCCAGGCGGGCCGACAGGGCCTCGACCACCGCCCCGGTCCAGGCGGCGGGCGCCAGGACCCGGCGGATGGCGGTGCATTTCTGCCCGGCCTTGACCGTCATTTCCCGCGCCACCTCCTTGACGAAGAGATCGAACTCGGGCGAGCCGGGGCCGGCATCGGACCCCAGGATGGCGGCATTGAGGGAGTCGCGCTCGGCCACGAAGCGCACGGCATTGGCCGAAATGACCGGATGGTTGCGCAGCTTGGTCGAGGTCCCGGCCGACCCGGTGAACAGGACCAGGTCCTGGCCGGTCAGGTGATTGAACAGGTCGCCGACCCCGCCGACCACCAGCTGCACCGCGCCCGGCGGCAGAAGGCCCGATTCGACGATCAGGCGGAACGCCGCCGCCGCGACATAGGCGGTGGAGGTCGCCGGCTTGATGATCATGGGCACGCCGGCGAGCAGCGCCGGCCCGAGTTTTTCCAACATGCCCCAGACCGGGAAGTTGAAGGCATTGATGTGAACGGCGATCCCGTTCAGGGGCGTCATGATGTGCAGGCCGGCAAAGCTGCCGCCCTTGGACAGGCGCTCGACCGCGCCATCGACCAGGAAATGCTCGTCCGGCAGTTCGCGGCGACCCTTGGAGGCCAGGGAGAACAGCGTGCCGATGCCGCCCTCGATATCGATCATGCCATCGCGCCTGGTCGCGCCGGTCAGCAGCGACAGGCGATGCAGGCCCTCGCGACGATCATTGAGATAGGCCGCAAGCTGCTTCAGCCGCTCGGCCCGGACGCGGAACGTAAGGGCCCGCAGACCGGGCCCGCCGACCATCCGCGCATGATCGGCCATGGCGGCGAAATCAACGCCGGCGCTGGAGACCAGGCCGACCAGCGCCTGATCGATCGGACTGCGAATTTCGGCCAGGGCGGCGCCCGGCTCGACCCATGTTTCGCAGGAAAAGCTGTTCAATCGCATTGCGCCCGCCTTCTTGGCTGTCATTTAATTAACTGAACGGTCGTTCATATTATAGGGGCGGAAGCGGCAAACGGAAGCCCCATTGAATCCGCCATGCCGGAAAACCCCGCCGGCCACCGATCGCATTGGGAACGAAGGTTATTGACCGACCGGTCGGTTCTACTAACACTGAAACTAATTGTCACCGTAAGGGCGTGGATTTGGCCATTAATGGAGGCCACCGCTCCGCCGCCTCTTGACGGGCGCGTTCCACAAGCTAACTTAACGGTGTCAAGTTAACAGCGTTCAGTTGAAACACGACAGGCAAGTCGTGAAATTGGGAGTGGCGTAATGGTCGGGCAGGGTTTCAAGCGGGCGCTGACCGGCGCCACACTGGGCGTCCTTGCCTTTCTCGGGACCGCAGCCTCGGCAGACGAGGCGCCATGGGTCACGGAATGGCAGAATCTGGCCGCCCGGACCGGCTTCAAGGGGCATGCCGATTTCGCCGCCCTGCTGGCCAAGCCCGAGGCGCTTAAGCTGGTCGCGGATTGGGATGCGTTCCGCGGCTATTCCGCCCGGTCGCTGATCGCGGCGGCCAACGTCCCGCCCGATCTCAAGCCGGGCCTTGAAATCACCCGGGATAATGCAGCGCAATATCCCTGGCTTGCGGATTATCTGCCCAAGCCCAGCCTGGACCGCCTGATGTCCACCGACTGGTTCAAATGGCAGAAGATCCGGATCGTCCCGACCACGCCCTACACCATGTCCCGCGGGCGCCTCGATGCGACCATCAAGGCACGCGATTCGGGCGAGACCTTTCATGTCAATGATAAGGGCGAGTTGCTGACCAAGGACGGGCAATACGCCCTGCTGACCAGCGCTGCCCTGCCCTTCACCAAGCCCCAGAACGGCCTGGAGCTCTACTGGGCGTTCCTGGCCCATGGCATCGGCAACGACAATGCCGAGATCGACCCCATGGTGCTGGATTCCTGCCACACCGACAACACGGTCGACCGTTCCTATACCGCCCATTTGTGGTGGCAGAAGATGCACGGCCGGACCGATGCCAACCCCCTGGGCAGCGTGCCCGCCGAGCCCGACGTCGTCGAGATCGGCTCGATGGTCTTCACCGCCCCGCGGGATATCAAGGGCTTGTCGGCGACCCGCCGGCGTCTCGCCGCGGCCGACCAGGCGGATCGCTTCGTCAGCTATGTCCCGACCCTCAAGCGGACCCGGGTGATGAGCGGCACCGACGCCCAGGACCCGATGACCCCGGGCATCGAGGCGACCTGGGACGAATGGCGGCAGACCTGGATGAAGCCGAAACCTTCGGAATTCGACTTCAAGATCGTCGGCGAGACGCTGATCCTGGCGCAGCCCGAAGTCGGGGCCGCCTATAACCCGGCCTTCAACACCCCCAGCAAATGCGAGATCGACACCATCGACCTCGAATTGCGGCCGGTCTGGGTGCTTGAGGTGACCGATGTCGGCGGCGGCTACATCTACAAGAAGCGCCGGCTCTATATCGACAAGGAATATTGGTACGCCCAGTACCAGGAGATGTACGACGCCCGCGGCAACCTGTACCGCATCATCGACGACGCCCGGGCCTTCATCCCGGCGACCGGCCTGTGGATGTGGCGCAACTACGTCCTGTGGAACGTTATCTCCAAGCGTTACAACCGGATCGAGTTGAACCCGGTCTGGGAGGTCGCCAACAAGGACATGACCAGCGTGCTCGATATCGAGCATCTGCGCGACTACTGAGGCGGCCCAGCAGCCGTGTTGCAACCGGAGACGACCGAGGGCGAGAGATGAACAGGACGTGGTACAAGGGTTTGGGTGCCGCCCTGGTGCTGGCACTGGGGACAGCGACCCCCGCCGCGGCCGCCGACGAGCCCGCCTGGGTCAAGGAATGGCGCGCGCTGGCGGCCCAGACCGGCAACCCCGACTACGCCACCTGGGCGGACCGCCTGGCCAAGCCGGAATCCCTCAAGCTGGTCGAGGACTGGACCGCCTTTCGCGGCTATTCCGCGCGCGGCCTGATGGCCGAGGCCAATCTGCCGCCGGATCTCAAGCCGGGGCTCGAAATCACCAAGGACAATATCGCGCAATATCCCTGGATCGCCGAGTATTTGCCCAAGCCCAGCCTGGACCGCTTGATGTCAACCGGCTGGTTCAAGTGGCACAAGATCCGCATCGTGCCCACCACCCCCTATACCATGTCGCGCGGCCGCCTCGCCGCGACGATCAAGGCCCGGGACAATGGCGAGGCCTTCTCGATCAACGACAAGGGCGAATTGCTGACCAAGGACGGCCAGTTCGCCCTGCTGGCCAGCGCCGCCCTGCCCTTCACCAAGCCCAAGAACGGCCTGGAACTCTATTGGGCCTTCCTGGCCCACGGCAT
>JAJFJE010000185.1 GCA_021774355.1 Alphaproteobacteria bacterium | reverse complement strand
CCCGCCGATGCGGTCCGCCAGGCTGTTGGCCGCCTTGATATCCAGGGGCCGGCCGCGGCCGAGCGGCTCGAGCAGCGCACCGATCTCGCGCCAGTGATCGAGGCCGCCCGCCGCCGTCAGGGCCAGGGCGCGGCCGGGGCTGCCTTCGGCCAGGCCGGTCAGGGCGATCGCGTCGGCCGCCGGCAGAGCCGGCTGCAGTTCTGTCAGGACCCGGGTCACATCCATCGCGGCAAGCGGCCGCAGGGCCAGCCGCCGGCAGCGCGACCGGATGGTCGGCAGCAGCCGCCCGGGGGTGTGGGCGATCAGGATCAGCACCGCCCGTTCGGGCGGCTCCTCCAGGATCTTCAGCATGGCGTTGGCGGCGCTGCGGGTCATCTCGTCGGCGCTGTCGACAATGGCCACCCGGTAGCCTGACTCCAGCGGCGTCAGGGCAAAGAAGTCGCCGAGGCTGCGGGCCTGGTCGACGCCGATTTCGTCCTTCAGGCGCCCGGTGGTGGCACTGGGCGCCCGTTCGACGGTCAGCAGGTCGGGATGGCCGCCGGCGGCGACCCGCCGGAACAACGGGTCCGCCTGGTCGAGCGCCAGTCCGGCCGGACCCCGGGCCGCCAGCAGGTAACGGGCGAAGTGATAGGCCAGGGTCGCCTTGCCGACGCCGCGCGGCCCGCCGATCAGCCAGGCATGGTGCAGCCGGCCGACGGCGGTGGCCTGAAGCAGGGCTGCGGCAGCGGCTTCATGGCCGACCAGGGTGGTCCTGGCCCGGGGATGCGGCCAGGTCGGCTCGGATGTCCTGGCCACGGTCAGCCGTCCCGGTCCGGCTGCTGGTCGATGGCGGCCAGCAGCCTGGCGGTGACCGCTGCCGGCGGGCCGCCGGCATCGACCAGCACCAGATGGGCCGGATCGGCGGCGACCAGGTGCTGAAACGCCGCCCGCAGCGCCCGGTGGAAGCCCGGGCCCATGCGTTCATAGCGACTGTCGCCGCCGCGCTGCTCGGCCCGTGCCAGGCCCGCCGCCGGGTCCAGGTCCAGAACCAGGGTCAGATCGGGCATCAGGGTGCCGAAGGCGGCCTGATGCAGCGCCCAGATCCGCTCCAGCCCGAGGCCCTGGACGACCCCCTGATAGGCCGCCGTGGAGTGGACGAAGCGGTCGCACAGGACCCAGCGGCCCGCCGCCAGCGCCGGCAGCACCAACCGCTCGACATGTTCGGCCCGGGCCGCCATGTGGATCAGGGCTTCCGCCAGGGGGGTCCAGCGGGCCGCGTCGCCGGCCACGAGGAGACCCCGCAGGGCCTCCGCGCCGGGCGTTCCGCCCGGTTCGCGGGTGGTCAGGACGTCGTGGCCGCGGCCTTGCAGGGCCGTGGCCAGGGCCCGGACCTGGGTCGATTTACCAGCCCCCTCGCCGCCTTCAAGGGTGATGAAGCGGCCGCGCGGCGCCATGGCCGGGCGCCGCTCAGCCTGCCTCGCCGGTCAGCAACAGGCGCAGATTGCCGAAGATCCGGCCAAACAGGCCGGCCTTGCCGACCTCCGCGGCGGCCACCAGCGGCAACGAAATATCGGGCGAATCCGGCACCGAAATGACCAGGTCGGCGACGTGGTCGCCGGCCGCCACCGGCGCCGGAATCGGGCTGTCATAGACCACCTTGACGGTCATGTCGGGACGCGCCGCCCGGCGCAGCGACACCCGGGTATCCTTGGCAACCGTCAGCCCGACCGTGTCGGCCGCGCCCAGCCAAACCGGGGCGTCAGCCAGAACGTCGCCGGCCTTGGCCACCGGAAAAGCCTCGAATTCGCGGAATCCCCATTCCATGATGCGCGCGCCTTCGGCGGCCCGTTCGGCCATGCTCGACAGGCCGTTCAGCACCAGCACGAGGCGGCGGCCGTCGCGCTGCACCGCGCCGACCAGGCCGAATCCGCCATCATCGGTGTGGCCGGTCTTCAGGCCGTCTGCCCCGGGCACCTTGCCCAGCAGGGGATCGCGATTGCCCTGGGTGATCCCGCCATAGGTGAAGTCCTTTTCCGAGAAGATCGGGTAATATTGCGGGAAGTCGGTGATCAGCCGGTCAGCCAGAATCGCCAGGTCGTGGGCGGTCATCACCTGGTTGGGATCGGGCCAGCCGCTGGCATTGGCAAAGCGGCTGCCGGTCAGGCCCAGTTCCCGGGCCTTGGCCGTCATCTGGGCGGCGAAGGCCTCCTCGCTGGAGGCCAGGCCCTCGGCGACCACGATGCAGGCATCATTGCCCGATTGCACGATGATGCCGCGCAGCAGGTCGGCCACGCTGACCTGGGTGCCGACCATGACGAACATCTTGGAGCCCTGCATGCGCCAGGCCCGCTCGCTCACCGGAAATGTGTCGGTCAGCTTCAACGACCCTTTGGCCAGGCGTTCGAACACCAGGTAGACGGTCATCAGCTTGCTCATCGACGAGGGCGTCATCGCGTCGTCGGCATTTTTCGCGAACAGGACGGTATCGGTCGACAGGTCGATCAGATAGGCCTGCCGGGCCGGCGTTTCGAGGGCCTGGGCCGCCGCCCCGCCCGGGACCGCCAGCGTCATGGTCAGGACCACCACGCCGGCCACCAGCGCCCCGATCCGCTTTGCCAAATTACCCATCATGATCCGTCCTCGCCACCTACGGCTTGGTTGTTAGCTATTCGACGATGATCCGCGCGCTGGTCTCGCCGCCGGAAATCAATTGGTCGAGGATCCGGTCGGCCTCGTCAACCTGTGCCAGGGGGCCGATCCGCACCCGGTAGAACAATTGGCCGTCGATGGCCGCCCGGGCGATGAAGGCGCGGCCATAGCGGCCCAGCTTGGCCCGCAGTCGCTCGGCATTATTGTAGTCCAGGAAGGCGCCGGCCTGAATATAGACCCCCGAGGGCCGCACCGGCATCTGGGTGACCCGTGCCGGCGGGTCCGGCAGGTCGGTGGCCGGCAGCGCTGTCTGGGTCGGCATCTGGCCCGTGCCCGTGGGCGTCCTGCCCGTCTGGCCCCGGGCGCCGGTGGGCGGCGGCAGCGGCGTGGCCGTCACCGCGCCGATCGGCGCCGAGCTGACCGCCCGGCGTTCGTCGTCCGAGATCACCGGGGTCGGTACCGTGGCCGTGCCCTGCCGGCCGGCGGCATCGACCACCTGAACCCGGACCTTGGCCACGCCCTGCTGCTCGAAGCCGAGCAACTGGGCGGCACGGCGCGACAGGTCGATGATCCGGTTGTTCACATAGGGGCCACGATCGTTGATCTTGACCACCACCGAGCGCCCGTTCCCGAGATTGGTCACCCGCGCATAGGTCGGCAGTTGCAAGGTCTTATGGGCCGCCGTCAGTTCGTTCATGTCATAGACTTCGCCGATCGCGGTGCGGCGTCCGTGAAACGGGTCGCCATACCACGAGGCGATGCCGGTCTCGTCATAGTCCCACTGGACCTTGGGATAATACCAGACGCCTTTGATCTGATAGGGCCGGAGCGTCGCCTGGACCGGTGGCCCGAGGGCCGAGGGCGGCGGCGGCGTGCGCCGGCTGCAGGCGCCGAGCCCCAGTGCCAGCGCCAAAGCGCACAGGACCGCCAGACGCGGAACGGTCGATAGGCTGATCAAGATACCACCCCCTCCAGGCGACTCGGGCGCCGGACTCCCGCATTTTGCGGTCAAGGCAGCGCTGTCTACAACAGGCCGGCCCGGAACGGAATGGACCGCGCGCGTCTCAGGGGCCGATGGCGTCGGCCAGTTGCAGCACCGCCATGGCGAAATAGGTCGAGCGGTTCCACTTCATGATCGTGCGGAAATTGGGGTAGACCAGCCACGCCGTCCCGCCGGGGCCGCCCGGCTGGGTCAGGGAGGCGACCATGTCGCGGGCCACCGGCAGGTCCCGGCCGTCCAGCATCCGCACCCCCCGCCGTTGCCATTCGTCGAGCGGCAGCGCCACCTCATAGGTGATCTGGCCGGCATCGAAGCCGCGCGGCAGGCGCACCGCCCGGCCCCAGTTCTGATCGCGGCGGAAGCCCAGCTGGTGCAGGTAGTTGGCGGTCGAGGCGAAGACGTCGGCGGTCGAGCGCCACAGATCGGGATGGCCGTCGCCATCCGCGTCGACGGCATATTTGAGATAGCTCGAGGGCATGAACTGGCACTGGCCCATGGCACCGGCCCACGACCCGGTCAACTGGTCGGGGGTGAAATGCTGGTCTTGCAGGATGGTCAGCGCGGCCAGCAACTCGCCGCGGAAGAACGCCGCCCGGCGGCCCTCGAAGGCCAGGGTGGCGAGCGAGCGGATGATCGAGAAGCCGCCGGTATTGCTGCCGAAGCTGGTCTCGATCCCCCACAGCGAGACGATCACCTGGGGCGGCACGCCATAGCTTGCCGAAACCCGCCGCAGCAGGGCGCGATGCAGCGCCATCAGGCGGCGCCCCTCGGCGATGCGGCCGGCGGTTACCGTGCGATTGAGATAGTCGGAAAAGCTGATCCGGCCTTCGGGCTGGCGGCGGTCGAGTTCGACCACCCGGGGGTTTGGCGTGACCCCGGCAAAGGCCCCGTCGAGCACCGCCTGGCGCAGGCCCTGCGCCCGCGCCTCGGCCTTGAAGGCCTCCAGCCAGGCGCCGAAGGCCCGGCTCTCGGGCACGGCCGGGCGGGGCGCGGTCACCGCCGGCCGCACCGTCGGCACCGGCACCGGCAACGCCTGGCGATGGTCGTGCCCGGCGCCACAGGCCGGGATTGTGGCCAGCACGGCGAACAGCAGGGGCAGCGGGGCGAATCGGCGGCAGCGGCGTTTCATGGCCGGATCTTGGGCCAGGATTGCCGCCCAGGCCACACCCCGCGCGCCTGTGCGCTGGCGCCGCGGCTCAGGGCAGGCTGTTGACCGACGCCGCCACGGTGCACGCCTCGATCGCCTTCAGCATCGGCGCGTCGCAACTGGCGTTGCACGGCGTCACCCGTTTGTCGATGCACGCCTGGGATTCGACGGGATCGTCGATGGCGAAGCATTCGCCGAAATTGCGGCTGCACTTGAGGGTGCACTTGACCCCCGCTTCCATATATTTGTCTTCGCAGCGCCGGGCCGTGGCGGCGGCATTCTGGGCATCGGATTCAAAGACCGCACCGTCGTCGCAGATCGAGCAGGAACTCATGGTGACCGATTTCGGCCGCGTCTTCTGGTCGATCTCCACCTCCTCGGTGTTGATGCCGCCCCGGAAGGTCGAGGTCAGGGTCTGCTCGCCGAGCTTATATTCGACCCGGCTGCACAGGGTCGTGGTGGTGTCGATGCGCACCACCGCCTTGTCCAGATCAACCTGGACCACCGCGTCGCAGTCGGCGATCTTGCGCTCGCACGAACAGCGCGAACTGGCCGCGGCGGGCGACACCACCAGCCACGATCCGGCCAGGGCAAGAACCCCGAGGACACCCACATAACCCAGCAGCCGTGCAAACAGACGCATCCCGCAACTCCCCCACAGGCAACGCCTCTCCGGACGCGCAACCGTCATGATAGCGACCCCGGCGACCAGAAAAAAGGCATGGCGCACACCCCCTGCCCGCCAGTTTCGCCGTGCGGGACTGGCGCCCGCCCGTTGCGCAGCCCCGGGCCCGGCGCTACAAGCAGGGCGCCGGATGGGTGGCCGAGTGGTTTAAGGCAGCGGTCTTGAAAACCGCCGTGGGCGCAAGTCCACCGTGGGTTCGAATCCCACCCTATCCGCCAATTATTAGGATAAGCCCTTGATTTTCAAGGACTTTTTCTTTTTCAGCACACGCTATTGACGATTTATTGCCGTTTCGCCGAAGCCCACAAGGGGGCGCTACGGGCGGTCGAAGCGGGAGGCTCGCCAAGGGCAATCGCGATTTGTAGTCTTCGGTCTAGCTTGCCCATGTGGGACGATTGGCAACACGATGAACCCTACGCAAATTTCGAACAGCCCTACGACCGATAGCGTCAAATTACTTTCAGTTGCGGAACTTCTAGTTCTTCATGCTCAAATCGGCGAGGAACTACGCGACAGGGGCGTGGTGCGAAGCGCGAACAATCCGACAGGCGATCTTGCCGAATACCTTTTTTGCCGGGCCTTCGGCTGGCAGCAAGCGCCAAACTCCGAACGGGGGTACGACGCTACGGGGTCGGATGGTACACGGTATCAAATCAAAGGACGCCGAATTCACCGACGCAACAAGTCGCGCCAGCTTTCAGCAATCCGCGACATAAACGGCGGGCACTTCGACGTACTGGCGGGTGTTCTATTTGATGACGATTTCAACGTGATGAAAGCGGCGTTGATTCCAATTGCATTCGTTATCGAACGATCAACTTTCATAGCCCACACTAACAGCAACAAGTTCATGTTGCGGGATGACGTGTGGAACGCTCCCGGTGTTCGTGACGTGACTGCCAAAATTGCATCGGCCATGCCGTAGCGGGCGAAGCGGACAAAAAAAGCCCGCCCGGCGCGATGCCGAACGGGCCAAAGTCCCCAATGGCACTTGGGTTCGTTAAATCTGAACGCGCGTCGAAGCCTTCGCCGCAAGCGACGGGTTGTAGAAGCTGTTTCGAACGCTGGCCGCAGCTTTGTCGAACTTCGGCGCAAGTTCACGAAGCCAAACGCTGTCGGTCATACGCTTGTAGGCTTCGGGAACCGATTTTTCGGCGGCTTCGTAGCGAACGGGACGGGGCGCCAAGCCCCCAAACGAGCGCGGTGCCCCGTCCCGGACAACGACGTGTCAGCCACCAGGCACAGGCAGTCGCGGGTGGCAGGGGCGTCGGAAACGTCCATGCCACCCGACCTGCGCCCGGGACGGAAGCTCCAATCGCCGTGCCCCGGGCCGTGCATGGCGCCGGCCGGGCCGGCTATCGCACCAGGAGCACGGGGCCCTGAACGGTGCGGATCATGGCCGTCGTCGTGCTGCCGACGATCAGGTTGCGGAGCGGCGAATGGCCGTAGGCCCCCATCATCAGGAGGGCGGCCGGCGTCTGTTCGACCACCCTGGCAAGGACCTCCTCCGGCCTGGCTGCCCGCAGCGTCGACCGGACCTCATGGGCTGGCGCAATCTGCTCGACCGCGCCGTCCAGTTTGCGGCGGTTCAGATCGTCCTCCGCGCCTGCCATCACGACATGGACCGGAAGGCCGGCAAAGAGCGGCGACGCGGCGAGCCGTTCAAGCGCCCGCGCGGCGGCCTTGCTGCCGTCATAGGCCAGGACGACCGCCCGTGGCTCTTCGCCGTTGCCCGCGGCAACCAGGACCGGCCCGGTACTTGCCCGAACGACGCGCTCGATCTTGGAGCCGAGGTGATCGGCGGCAAATGCGTGACTTGCGCCCCGCTTGCCGATCACCACGACATGGCCGCCGCTTTCGCGTTCCAGGATCGTCTCGACGATCCCGCCATGGCGGTGAAGCACCCGAACCTCGGTTGCGCCGGCCTGGCGAAGGCGCTGTGCGCCGGACGCCAGCAGCACGCGCCCGCGTTCCACCTGGAGCCGGGCGTCCGCTTCTTCAAGGCGCGTGAGTTCTTCCAGCAGGGCGGTTTTCACGCCGAGTCCGATGGCCCCCGAAAGGTCGCGCCGGGCCGCGACGGCATCCTTGCGCTGGACGACATGAAGCAGTTCGACCGGCAGCCGCAGGCGCCGGGACGCCCAGGCGGCCAGATCGCACACCTGGGCCGCATAGGCCGAGGCGTCGATACAGGCGAGCACATGTTCCATCATCGGCCCTGTCAGTGCGCGCCGAGGGTCGCGTCGGTCCCCGGCTTGTCATGGATTCCGAAGCGTTCGACCAATGCGGCGCTGGCCTTGTTGAGGCCGACCACCTCGACGGCGGCGCCCTCGCGGCGGAACTTCAGCACCGTCTTGTCGAGTGTCCCCACCGCCGAGATATCCCAAAAATGGGCGTCGCTGAGATCGATCACGACGCGATCAAGCACTTCCTTGAAGTCGAAGGCGCCGACGAAACTGTCCGACGACGCGAAGAATGCCTGGCCTGACAGGCGATAGGTCCGGGTGGCGCCGTCGGACGACAATTCGGATGCCACGGTAAACAGGCGCTTGACCTTGCTCGCGAAGAACAGCCCCGACAACACGACCCCGGCGAGCACGCCCTGCGCCAGGTCGTGAGTCCCCACCACGACGGCCACCGTCGCGACCATGACCACGGAGGATTGCCACGGATGACTGCGGATGTCGCGGATCGAGCGCCAGCTGAACGTGCCGATCGAGACCATGATCATCACCGCGACAAGGCTCGGCATGGGAATGCGCGCGACGAGCGGGCCGAAGGCCACGTTCAGGACCAGCAGGAAAACCCCCGCCACCAGCGCCGACAGGCGGGTGGAGCCGCCCGATTTCACATTGATGACCGACTGGCCGATCATCGCGCAGCCGCCCATGCCGCCGAGAAATCCGGTCACCAGATTCGCCAGGCCCTGCCCCTTCATTTCCCGGCGCTTGTCCGAGGGCGTGTCCGTCAGGTCGTCGACGATTTGCGCGGTGAGCATCGACTCGAGCAGCCCGACCGCCGCCATCGTCAGCGCATAGGGCAGGATGATCAGCAGCATCTCGAATGTGAGCGGCACGTCGGGGATCGCGAACATCGGCAGGGACGAGGGCAAATGGCCCATGTCGCCAACGGTGTTCACCTGGAGGTTGCCGGCGATCGCGACGCTCGTGAGGACCGCGATGGCCACCAGCGGCGACGGCACGGCCTTGGTCAGGCGCGGAAGCAGGTAGATGATCGCAAGCCCCGCCGCGACCATCGCATAGGTGATCCATGTCACGCCGGTCAATTGCGGCACCTGGGCCAGGAAGATCAGGATCGCCAGGGCGTTCACGAATCCGGTGATCACCGAACGCGACACATATTGCATGAGGAGATCGAGGCGCAGGAATCCGGCGACGATCTGGATCACCCCCATCAAGACCGTGGCGGCGAACAGATAGCCGACACCGTGCTCCCGGATCAGCGGCACGACGAGAACGGCAATGGCCGCGGTCGCCGCTGAAATCATGCCCGGACGGCCGCCGACCAGGGCGGTGATGACCGCGATGGAGAAGGCGGCATAAAGTCCGATGCTGGGGTCCACCCCGGCAATGATCGAGAAGCCGATGGCCTCCGGGATCAAGGCCAGGGCGACGACGGTGCCGGCAAGGATATCCGCGCGCGGACTTGCCAGCCATTGCCGGCGAAGCGAAGCGAAATCAACCATGAGCAAGTCCCGATGACGGAGCGTGGGGCGACCAATGGCCGTCCGCGGTGCGGACGGGACCCATGGCACAACAGGAATTTTCCCGGGGATAGGCGCCGGGCCGAGCCACCCGGCAAGCCGGGTCCGGCGGACAGGCGATCCGATAAGCCAAGTTGATTGATGCTGCAAGTGCGAAGGTCGCAAT
>JAJFJE010000184.1 GCA_021774355.1 Alphaproteobacteria bacterium | reverse complement strand
CGTTCGGCCAAAGCATGGGCGGCGGCCACATCCTCCGGGGCCACCACCTTGCGCAGATCGGTGCTGGAGAGCGTCTCGGAACGGGTCGCCCCGCCCTGCCGGCCGCGCCCGTCCGCGGCCGCGTCCGCCTCCGGGCCGTCGCCCCGCTGGACCTTGTCCGGCGTGCCCATCGGGCCCTGGTCGGCGCCCAGGCCGGGCAGCTTGCGCGGCGGCGCCTTGGTTTCGGCCGCCGAGCCCGAGAGGGTCTGAACATGCCGCATGCCGCGCCCCAGCCAGGCGGCATCGAAAATCGTGTCGAACCGGTCCCAGTCGGTCTTGGTGGCACAGAACAGGCCGCGCAGCGCCGGCTTCAGCAAGGTCGGCCGGCGCGCCGCCGGCGAGGCCAGCAGGCACAGGGCGTCCCGGGTCTCGGCCAGGCCAACGGTAAAGCCATTGTCCCGCAGGGTCCGGACGAAGCCCGCCAGGCGTTGCCGCAGGGCGGCGCCGATGGTCTGGCCGGGGTCGGCCGCATCGCCCTTGGCGGGCCGGGCCGGCGGGTCCTGGGCGGCGTTCATCCGGCCTCCCCGTCCCGCCCTCAGGCGACCTTGCCCAGCAGGCGGGCCAGCACTTCGGGGCTCAGCCTGACCCGGTCCTCATGGGTCTTGAGCAGGCAGATCAGGGTGTCGTAGAGCACCTCGCTCTCCTGGCGCAGATCGTGGACGCCGAGGCCCGCCAGGGTCGCCGCCCAGTCCAGGGTCTCGGCCACGCCGGGAACCTTGCGCAGGTCCTCCTTGCGGATGGCCGCAACCATCTCGGCGATCTGCTGGCACAACTGGACATCGATCGCGGGCAGGCGGGCCAGGATGATCCGGGCCTCGCGGCCGATATCGGGGAAATCGACATAATGGTAGAGGCAGCGCCGGCGCAGGGCGTCGGACAGTTCGCGGGTGCCGTTCGAGGTCAGCACGACCCGGGGAATGGCCCGGGCCGAAATGGTCCCGAGTTCGGGAATGCTGACCTGGAAGTCGGACAGCAATTCGAGCAGAAAGGCTTCGAATTCCTCGTCGGCGCGGTCGATCTCGTCGATCAGCAGGACCGGCGCCCGGTCCCGCCGGATCGCCGCCAGCAGGGGCCGTTCCAGGAGATAGCGTTCGGAAAAAATATGCTCCTCGATGGCGTCGGCATCCTCGCCGGCGCCTTCGCGCGCCTTGATCGCGAGCAACTGGCGCTGATAGTTCCATTCATAAAGGGCCGCCTGCTGGTCCAGGCCCTCGTAGCATTGCAGGCGGATCAATTCGGCATCGTGAACCGTCGCCAGGGCCTTGGCGACTTCGGTCTTACCGACCCCGGCCGCCCCTTCGAGCAGCAGCGGGCGCTTCAGAAATTCCATCAGCCACAGGGCGGTCGCCAGGTCGCGGTCGGCAATGTAACCGATCGCCGCCAGGCGGTCGGCGATCTCGGTGCGTGCAGGTGTCATCATGATCCAGTTAACTTGAACGGGGCGGCAAGGCGCCCCCGGCCGAAGCCGGGGGCGGGGCGGACCAGTAACCGGTCCGCCGCGGAGCCGTGGCGATCCCCCCGATCAGCCATGGAGCCCCAGTTTGTCGGCCACCATCCAGGTCCGCCACTGGTCGTGGGGCATCTGGATATGGACCGAGCCGAGGAAACGGAAGGCGTCGTTGACCGCGTTCGAGAAGCACGGCACGCCACCCACATTCGGGCTTTCGCCGACGCCCTTGGCCCCGATCGGGTGATGGGGCGACGGGGTTACAGTGAAGTCGGTTTCCCAATGGGGGGTCTCGACCGCGGTCGGCAGGAAATAGTCCATCAGCGAGGCACCGACCACGTTGCCGATCTCGTCGTACCGGATCTCCTGGCCCATGGCGATGGCGAAGGCCTCCGCCAGACCGCCGTGCACCTGGCCCTCGATGATCATCGGGTTGATCCGGGTGCCGCAATCATCCAGCGCATAGAAGCGGCGGACCTTGGTGGCACCGGTATCGACGTCGATGTCGAGCACGCAGAAATAGGCACCGAAGGGGTAGGTCATGTTCGGCGGGTCGTAATAGTTGACCGCTTCGAGACCCGGCTCCAGGCCCGGAGGCACGTTGTTATAGGCGGCCCAGGCGATTTCCTTCATCGACTTGTAACGCTCGGGATTGCCCTTCACGCGGAACCCGTCAATGTCCCATTCCACGTCATATTCCGACACTTCCATGAGATGGGCGGCAATCATCTGGGCCTTCGCCCGGATCTTGCGCGCGGCCATCGCCGTGGCGGCACCGGCGGTCGGGGTCGACCGGGAGCCATAGGTGCCCAGACCGTAGGGGGCGGTATCGGTATTGCCCTCTTCGATCATGATCGAGTCGGCCGGCAGGCCCAGTTCGGTGGCGATGATCTGGGCATAGGTGGTCTCGTGGCCCTGGCCCTGAGACTTGGACCCCATGCGGGCAATCACGCCGCCCGTCGGGTGGATGCGGATCTCCGCCGAGTCGAACATGGCGATGCCCAGGATGTCGCAGCTGCGCGACGGGCCGGCGCCCACGATTTCGGTGAAGAAGGTGACGCCGATACCCATCAGTTCACGGGTTTCGCCGCGTTTGAAAGCCGCCTGCCGGGCCTGTTGCTCGGCGCGCAGACCGCTGTAGTCGACCGCCTTCATCGCCTTCTGCATGGCGACGTGGTAATCGCCGCTGTCATATTCCCAGCCCAGCGCAGACTGGTAGGGGAACTGCTCGCGGCGAATGAAGTTCTTCATCCGCAGCGCCGCCGAATCCATGTTCAGCTTCTGGGCCAGGACGTCCATGCCCCGTTCGATGCAGTAGGCCGCCTCGGTCACCCGGAACGAGCAGCGATAGGCCACGCCGCCCGGCGCCTTGTTGGTATAGACGCCGTCCACCGCGCAATGGGCGACCGGGAAATCATAGGAGCCGGTGACGATGTTGAAGAAGCCGGCCGGCCATTTGGTCGGGTCGGCGCAGGCGTCGAAAGCGCCGTGATCGGCGGTGACATGGCAGCGCAGGCCCAGGACCTTGCCGTCCCGGGTGGCGGCGATCTCGGTGCGCATGTGGTAGTCGCGGGCGAAGGCGGTGGTCGAGAGATTCTCGATCCGGTCCTCGACCCACTTCACCGGCCGGCCCAGCACGATCGAGCCGACGATCGAGCAGACATAGCCCGGATAGACGCCGACCTTGTTGCCGAAGCCGCCGCCGATATCCGGGGCGATGACATGGATCTTCTGTTCGGGAATGCCGGACAGGATCGCCGCCACGGTGCGCACCACGTGAGGTGCCTGGAAGGTCCCCCAGACAGTCAGCTCGCCCTTGATCTTGTCGAAGGAGGCGATCGACTGGCAGGTTTCGAGCGGGCAGGCATGGACACGCTGATAGACGATCATCTCGTCGATCGTCACCTCGGCCGAGGCGAAGGCGGCGTCGGTGCCCGCCTGGTCGCCGATCTCCCAGGTGAAGATGTGGTTATGGTGCTTGCGCTTGCCGTGGGCGCCGTCGGTCTTGTCCTTGATGTCTTCGCGGAGCAAGGGGGCGTCGGGTTCCATCGCCTTGAAGGGGTCGATCACCACCGGCAGCTCTTCATACTCGACTTCGACGAGTTCCACCGCGTCGGCCGCGATGTAACGGTCGGTGGCGATGATGAAGGCCACTTCCTGGTTCTGGTAGAGGACCTTTTCTTCGGCCAGCACGGCCATGACGTCGCCGGCCAGCGTCGGCATGTAGTGCAGGTTGAGGGGCTTCAGGTCGGCGGCGGTGAGCACCGCCAGGACCCCCGGCAGGGCCTTGGCCTTGCTGGCGTCGATCGACTTGATGCGGGCGTGGCCATAGGGCGAGCGGACGAAATCGCCGAACACCATGCCGGGCAGCTTGATGTCATCGACATAATTGCCCTTGCCCTGGATGAAGCGGACATCTTCAACCCGCTTGCGGCTGCAGCCCATGCCCTGGAGTTTGTCCTGCCGCTCTGCGCGGCTTGGCGCCATCTCATTCATTCTGCGGCCTCCTGGTAAGGCTTGCCGGCCAGTTTCGCCGCGGCGTACTGGATGGCTTTCACGATGTTCTGGTAGCCGGTGCAGCGGCACAGATTG
>JAJFJE010000183.1 GCA_021774355.1 Alphaproteobacteria bacterium | reverse complement strand
CAGGGCCAGGCCGACCAGGGCCACGACATAGTCCTCGACCAGCTTCAACAGGCCGCGGGTGCCCTTCAGCGGCTGGTACATCACCTGGAGGCTGGGGCTTCCGGCGATTTTGATGATCTGGGCGAAACGCGGATTGAAACTGGTCTCGTCCAGCGGAATGACAATGTCCGCAGCCAGTTTCTGCAGCCGTTCGAGCAGGCCATAGATGCGCACCGCGGCATCCCAGGGCAGGCAGATGACGATCAGGTCGATATGGGTGTCACGGCCGACCAGGGTCAGGGCGTCGATCGAGCCGCGCACCGGGACGCCGCACACCGCGGCCGGGCGCCGCTCGGGATCGCGGTCGTCGAACACCCCGATGACGTCGTAGTCGGGGCCATGTTCCTCATGGGTCAGGCGGCCGATTACCCGTTCGGCCTGCTCGCCGGTGCCGATGACGACGACGGTTCGACGCAACAGGGCCTGCTTCTGGATCAGCCAGACGAGACCCAGGACCACCAGCCGGCCGGTGGCGAGCAGGGCCATGGCCGCGAGCGCCCAGACCACCAGCCAGTCATCGGGTACAAGCAGGCCCGGCGCGAGGACCCGGGCGACCACGGCCATGGTGGCAAAAGCCGGGATCAGGCCGACCAGCCAGTCGGTCAGGGTGCGGCGCAGATGAAGATAACGCTCGACCCAGTAGATGCCGCTGGCCGACGTGCATATCCCGAACACGGCGGCGCCGATGGTCCCCAGCACCAGCACCTGCAGGAACCCAACCGGCAGCGGATCGGGTCCGAGAAACAGTGGACCGGCAGCCGCGCCGGCACTGAAAAGGACGATGTCATTGGCTCGAACGAGCCGATTGACGAAGCCGTAGGTCCACCGAACCATAAATGCACCGCCCCCAGTATCCGCAACCGACGATAACAAGCTTATCCGAAACTTGCAGTGCGCCGCAGCAACCAGACATGAGATCCATCGGCGTTCAAGTCGAAACATTCCCGCCGCAGCCGCGGCGGCGCTTGCCGACGCCGGTCCATACCCGGACAATGCGGCCTCCGGCGGCGAAGGGGAGATCATGGTGTTCACTGCGCTCGGCAACTGGATGATCGACCGTCACCCGCGCCTGTTCGGGCTGCTCGCCGATATCAGGGAGGTCGGCCCCGGTTCCATCGGCGAACCGGAACGCCGGCTGCTGCCGGCGCTTTGCGAGGCGGACCGGATGGCAATCGATGTCGGGGCCAATTACGGCGCCTACAGCTATCCCATGCTCAGCTATGCCGGCGCGGTCCTGGCGGTCGAGCCCAACCCCGCCCTGCTGCGGGTCCTGCGCCACCGGTTCCGTCACGCGGTTGCCAAAGGGCGGATGCGGATCGAAGGCTGTGCCGTCGGCGCCGTCGCCGGATCGGGCAATCTCGAGGTTCCGGTCAATGCCCCGGCCCTGGGCTGCCTGACCACCGCCGGCCATCATCCGCCAGGCCCGCTGGGTCACTACGACGTGGTCGTGCGCCGCCTGGACGACCTGGTCGACCGCCCGGTGGCGTTCGTCAAGATCGACGTCGAAGGCTATGAAAAGGCCGTCATCGCGGGCGCCATGGGCATGATTCGGCGCGACCGGCCGAGCCTGCTGGTCGAGGCCGAGGACCGTCACAGCCCCGGCAGCCCGGCGGACATCCGCCACCTGCTCGAAGCCGAAGGCTATGCCGGCTATTTCCTGGACGACGACCGGCTGACCCCGGTCGCCCGCTTCGAGCCGGACCGGCACCAAAGGCGCGAGGCCCTGAACGAGGCCGGCACCGCGCGTCTGCCCGGGGCAACCTACATCAACAACTTCATCTATTTCGGCCGGCCCGAAGCGACCGCCCGGGTATCGGCCCTACTGGCCGCCGATTAGCCCGTCCCCGGCCGCCCGGGGGCGGACGCCGGGCGGCGCCAGGCAATCATAGCCCGGGCGCGGCAGGTCATCGAGAATCGGCTGGAGATGGAGCCGCCCGATCCCGGCCCACAGGCGATGATCCTGGGCCGGGCAGAGCTGCAGCATCGCGGCGGTGGGGTTGCCCCGCCAGCCCTTGGCAATATGCACGATGATCTGGTAGCCGCCGAGATAGCGCTGGGGATCCTCGGCCCACCAATGACTGGGCAGGTTGGTGCGCATATAGCCGCGCATCTCCTGCAGAATGTCGAGCGGATCGACGCCGCTGACCCGCTGGGCCCCGGCCCCTCCGCCGGCCAGCAGGAGCGCCGCCAGGAGCGTCGGCATCAGGCCCCGCCGCACCAGTCTTCGACATCCTGCTGAAGCGATCATACGCGTTGCCCCGGCCCGACCGATCGGGCCAGTATCGACCCCTCGCCCCAAGGGTCAAGCCGGCCTGCCGCATCGGGTTGTACATGTCACCCCTCAACCGCCTGCTGACCCTGTTGCGGACCGAACCCAGCCTCGGCCGCTTTGCCGGTGCCCTGGTGGTGCGCGGTGGCGAGGTGATCGGCAAGCTGGGTCTCTATATCCTGGCGGCGCGCGCCCTGGGGCCCCACCAGGCGGGGCTGTTCTTCATCTGCCTGACCTGGATCGGCCTGGCCTCGACCATTGCCCGACTGGGCTTCGACAAGGCCATGACCCGGCACATTGCCGGCGAACTGGCGATCGGCCAGGGCCTTGCCGCCCGCCATGCCCTGCTCAGCGGCCTGGGCTGGACCACCCTCGGCGGCGGGCTGGCCGCCCTGGTCACCTGGGCGGTGGCGGAGCCGGCCGCCCGGCACCTGTTCAGCGCGTTCGACCTGGTCGAGCCGCTGCACCTGGCGGCCCTGGTGATCATCCCCCAGACCGCGGCGCTGTCGGTCGGCGCCGCCCTTGCCGGGTTCAACCGGGGCATCGCCTCCCAACTGGTGATGAACGCGATCTGGCCGCTGCTGACCCTGGCGGCCCTGCTCGCCGGGGTGACCAGCCTGGACGGGGTGCTGATCGCCCTGGGCCTGTCGCTGCTGGCCAGCAGCCTGCTCGGCCTGGTCTGGATCGCCCGGGAACGGTCGTCCCTGCAGGACCAGCCGCGCGACCGGGCGGTGGCCGAGCCCTTGCCGACCCTGTGGCGGACCGCCCTGCCCCTGCTCGCCGTCGAAACCGTCCAGGTCGCGCTGAACTCGCTGCCGGTGCTGGCCCTCGGCGCCTTCGCCGAAGCGGCCACGGTGGGCGCCTTCTCGGTCGCCAACCGGATTTCGATGCTGATCTGGGTGGTGATCATTTCCATCGGGACAATCGTCTCGCCGGCCTTCGCCGCCCATCACCGGCGCGGCGAATGGGCCGCGCTGCGCCGGGCCAATCGGCTGGCCCGGCTGGCCGTGGCCGCCGCCAGCCTGCCTGCCGTCCTGCTCATGCTGGTGGTGCCGGGGCCCCTGCTGTCCCTGGTCGGCAGCGGGTTCGACGCCGCGGCCGGGGCCCTGGTGATCCTGTCCCTGGGCCAGTTGGTCAATGGCGTCCTGTCGTGCCAGGACGTCATGCTCGCCATGACCGGGCACGGCGCCCTGCTGCGTCGCCTGAATCTGCTGCAATTGGCCGTGGGCCTGGTGCTCGGCAGCATCCTGATTCCGGCTTTCGGCATGACCGGCGCGGCAATCGTCGGGGCCGTGACCCTGGCCCAGGGGGCGATCGGCACCACCCTGGCGGTCCGCCGGCTGATCCCGCAGGCGTTCTAGCGCGTCGTCAGGCGAAGCGGCATCCGGTCCGCTGTCTGAAGATGCGTCATTTCAACACGTTAGAGCATTCCCGCGTTGCGGCCGTGCTCTGGGCCTGCCGCTCGGCCGCGGCCAGATCGTCGGGGGTGTTGATATTGGCAAACAAGCCCGGCGCCGGCCACACGACAACCTGGTGCTCGATCAGGGCAAGCCAGTCCCGCAGGGCGCGGGTCCCCTGGCCGAGGGCGGCCGCCAGGGGGACCCGCAGGGTACTCCGCCACAAGCCGATGGTCGGGTGCAGGCGGCCGGGCGCGGCGGCGATCGCCGCCTGGACCGGGGCCGCCGCGGGGGCCAGGCGTGCCAGCAGATCGGTGGGCAGAACGGGTGTATCGACGGCCACCGTCAACACCCACGGCCGCGCGGGGCAGTGGGCCGCGGCCCACTCCAGGACGGTCAGCAGGCCGGCCAGGGGGCCGCACCCGGCATAGGCACCGTCGGCTGCAACCGGCCGATCTGCGGCCAGGGGCGGATGGGGCGGGTTGAGGTTGACCACCACCGGTCCGGTGTTCTGGCGCGCCAGGAAGCGCGCGGCATGGTCCACCAGGGGCTGGCCGTGCAACATCAGGAAGCCCTTGCCGCCGGGCGGCAAGGCGCTGCCGAAGCGCCTGCCGGCCCCGCCGGCAAGCACCGCACCGACCGCCGACAGGGCGTGCTGACCCGGCATCGAGGGCGGCATTGCGGCATCTCCTGGCGGACTTGACCTCAAGGTGACACATGGCACCCTTGGCCGGCCAGTCCCATTGCCGGGAGCGGCAATGGGATGGGAACGCATAATGGGGCCGCTCGACGGGCTGAAGATCATCGAAATGGGCGGGCTGGGCCCGGCGCCGTTCTGCGGCATGCTGCTGGCCGACCAGGGTGCCGAGGTGCTGTGTATCGAGCGCGCCCGGCGCAATGGGCCGGCGCTGCCGCCGGAGGTCGACTATCTCAACCGGGGCAAGCGCTCGCTGGTGCTCGACCTGAAGCAGCCGGCTGCCGTCGAGGCGGTCTTGCGCCTGTGCGAAAGCGCCGACGCCCTGATCGAGGGCTTCCGACCGGGCGTGATGGAGCGGCTGGGCCTGGGCCCGGAGGCCTGCCGCGCCCGCAATCCGCGGCTGGTCTATGGCCGCATGACCGGATGGGGCCAGGACGGCCCCCTGGCCCATGCCGCGGGGCACGACCTCAACTATATCGCCCTGACCGGCGCCCTTCACGCCATCGGCCCGGCCGGCGGCAAGCCGGTCCCGCCTTTGAACCTGGTCGGCGATTTCGGCGGCGGCGCCATGTTCCTGGCGTTCGGCGTCCTGGCCGCCCTGCTGGACGCCCGGCGCAGCGGCCTGGGCCAGGTGGTCGATGCGGCGATGGTTGACGGTGCCGCCCTGCTCATGGCCATGCAATGGAGCTGGCGGGCGGCCGGCCAGTGGCAGGACCGGCGCGGCGGCAATCTTCTGGACGGCGGCGCCCCATTCTACGACACCTATGAAACGGCGGACGGCAAATATGTCGCGATCGGCAGCCTCGAACCTCAGTTCTACGCCGAACTGGTCCGGCTGGCCGGTCTGGACGACGCCGTCTTCGCCCGCCAGGACGACCCCGCGGGCTGGCCCGCCATGAGGGACCGGCTGGCCGCCATCATCGCCACCCGGAGCCGCGACGACTGGTGCGCCATGCTGGAAGGCAGCGATGCCTGTTTCGCCCCGGTCCTGGCGATGGCCGAGGCGCCCTACCACCGGCACAACGCGGCGCGGGGTACCTTCGCCGTTGACGGCGCGGCTATTCAACCGGGGCCGGCGCCACGCTTCAGCCGGACCCCCCCGGGGCCGCCGCGCCCGGCCCCGGTCCACGGCGCCGACAACGCCGGCGCCCTGGCCGCCTGGGGCGTCCCCCCCGAGGAAATTGCTGCACTGCGCCAGGCAGGGGGCTTCGGCCCGCAAGAAACCCTTTCCTAAGGCGCCGGGATCGCTATGGTCACCGGTCGGCCCACAACCGGTTGACCCGTCCGATGCTGCCCGCTCCCTATAGCGCCTATCTGCTGTTTGCCGTCCTCGGCCTGCTGTTTGCGGCGTTCCTTCGGGAAAAGATTCCCAACGAGATTGCCGCGGCCATCGCCGTGGTGGCTTTGCTCTGCCTGGGCATCCTGTCGCCGCCCGAGGTCTTCGGCGTGTTGAGCAACGAGGCGCCGATAACCGTCGCCCTGATGTTCGTCATGAGCGCCGCCCTGGAACGAACCGGTGCGATCGAGGTGGTGGGCAGCGGCCTGGTCCGCCTGGCCCGGCGCTCCCCCGTGCTCAGCCTGGTCACCCTGATGGCCGGGGCGCTGGTCGTCTCCGCTTTCATGAACAATACGCCGGTGGTGGTGATCCTCACCCCGGTCGCCATGATGCTCGCCACGGCAAGCCGCATCTCTGCGGCCAAATATCTGATTCCCTTGTCCTATGCGGCCATTCTGGGGGGCACCTGCACGCTAATCGGGACGTCCACCAACCTGATCGTCGCCGGGGTCGCCAAGAATGCCGGCCTGGACGGCTTCGACATTTTCGACATCACCCCCCTGGGGCTGGTCTATGGCGTCATCGGCCTCAGCTACCTGGCCATTGTCGGCCCGCGCCTGCTGCCCGACCGCGAGGCCTTCACCCAGTTGGGCGACAGCGTTCCCAAGCAGCGCCATTTCCTGGCCGACGTGCTGGTCCCCCACGACTCGCCCCTGATCGGCAAGAGCCCGGTACAGCTGGCCGAATTCTCGCGGATCGACATGCGCCTGGTGGATGTCATCCGCAACCGGATCAGCATCTGGGGCCTGGGCACCGCCGGCGATATCGCCGTCGCCGCCGGCGACCGCCTGATCCTGCGCTCGAGCGCATCCGACCTGCTGGAACTGCGCAGCAAGACCGACCTGGTCTTTTCGCCCCAGGCCGACGAGGTCCGCAAGGCCGACCACGTGCTGGAGCCGATCTCGGCGCAGAACACGCAGATCGTGGAAGCGATTATCGGCCCGGCTTCGCCCTTTGCCGGGCGGGCCATCGGGTCGCTCAATCTGCGCCGGCAATTCGGCGTCTATGTCGTCGCCGTCCATCGTTTCGGCGAGAATATCGGCATCAATCTCGGAGCGCTCAAGCTGGCCTTCGGCGACACCCTGCTCCTCGAAGGCCCGCCCGAGGCGATCGAACAGCTGATCGAAATGGATGCCATCATCCCCCTCGCCCCCAGCCCGCGGGCCAATCCGCGCCGGGGCAAGCGGCTGGTCGCGGTCGGCCTGTTCGTGGTGATGATTGCGGTCGCCGGCAGCGGCCTGATGTCGTTTTCCGGGGCCGCGCTGATCGCGGCGGTTGCCGCCCTGGTGACCGGCTGCATCACGGTCGACGAGGCCTACAAGTCGATCTCGTGGCCGATCATGATGCTGATCTTTGCCATGCTGGCCGTCGGCCGGGCGATGGATACCACCGGTGCGGCCCAGATGATCGTCGACGGCATCATGAGCCTGGCGGCCGGCCAGAGCCCGATCGTCATGCTGAGCCTGATCTATCTGACCACCATGGTGATCACGGAAATGGTCTCCAACAATGCGACAGCCATCGTCGTCACCCCGATCGCCATCGGACTGGCCCACCAGCTCGGGCTGAACCCGGTGCCCTTTGTGGTCGCCGTCATGTTTGCCGCCAGCGCCAGCTTCGCGACGCCGATCGGCTACCAGACCAACACCTTCGTCTATTCCGCCGGCGGCTATCGCTTCAGCGATTTCGTCAAGATCGGGCTGCCCCTCAATCTCCTGCTGTGGGGGGTGGCGACGCTGCTGATTCCCCAGTTCTTTCCGCTCCAGCCCGGCTGAACAGGCCGGCTGCGACGACCGCGCCGCCGACGATCAGCAGGCAGGCGCCGAGCAGCACCGGACCGCCATCGGCCCGCCCCATGACGACCAGCAACAGGGTCGAGAGCAAGGGGGCACCGTAGGACAGGACGCCGAGCAATTGCAGGTCGCCGTGCTTGGTGCCGTAGTCCCAGGCCAGAAAGGCAAGGCCGACCGGCCCCAGGCCAAGCCCCAGAATGGCCAGCCAGGCGCCCCGGCCCGGCGCCACCCAGGCCTCGAAGGCGCCATGGCAGAGCAGGCCGAGGACGGCGACCGCCCCGCAGAACGGCCCGACCAGCAAGCTGGGCGCCGCGCCAAAACGCCGGTTGAGAACGGAATAGCCCGACCAGGTCAGGGCGCAGGCAAGCGCAGCGCCATAGCCCAGGGCGGCGTCGGGGCGCATCGTCGCCTGGCCGCCATCGGTGATCAGCAGGCCGGCCCCGACCAGGCCGAGCCCGCCGCCGAGCAGATGGCGCAGCCGCAGCCTTTCACCGGGCAGCAGGCCGGCCATGACCACGATCAGGACCGGCCAGAGATAGGCAATCAGGCTCGCCGCGGCCGGCGGGGCATGGCTCAGGGCGACGAAATAGAAGGCGTGGTAGAAGAACAGCCCGCCAATCCCCAGGGCCCAGACCGGCCAGGGCTGGCGCCAGCGCCGCCGCGCCGCGCCGCCGCCCGCTATCGCCAGCGCGCCGTTCACCGCCGCGCCGACGGCAAAGGTCAAGGCCAGCAGCTGGAACGGCGGCAGGCCGGAGGCGCCGGTGGTCAGGACGGCCAGGAGCGACCACAGAATGATGGCGCAGGCACCGACCGCGGTCGCCCGGGCCTGACGCGCCACGGGGGCGGCCTAGGGCGCCGGCTGGGCCGGTGCTTCGGCGGCAGCCTTGTTGCGGGCGACCACTTCGTCCAGCGCCGCCGAGAAGCCGTCGAGGGAAAGCGGATAGGCGACACCCTTGCCTTCTTCGTTGATCACCACCACCACCCCGCCCTTGCCGGCACGGAACGGCTTCAGGGCATCGGCATCCATGGCGTTTTCGACGAAGCAGCCGCGCTCGATGCACCGGATGACTTTCCAGTCCTTGATATCGACCTTCTCGTCGAGCCGGATCAGGATCCCGGGCTGGATCAGGAAGCCAAGCGGCAGGACCACCTGGCCGACATATTTCTTCTGGACCGGCAGATAGGTGAACGAGGTGGTCAGCAGGGTCTGCCCGGTATCCCGCTTGGTCGCGGCCTGGCTCATATCGCAGGACGGCACCGCCTTGTCCTGTTGGTCGTTACAACGCACGGTCCAGGTGCCGAAGGTTTTGGAGTCGGGCGCCGCCGTTGCCGGCATGGCCAGGGCAAGGACCGCGATCGCAGCCAACAAAGCCGGCAGACGCATCTGTTTCTCCTGTCCAGGGGAGCCCGCCGGATCGGCGATCGCCCCCATGGCGCCCTGCATAACGAAGAATTGTGCCGCCGTCACGCCATGCCCGGTGGCCACCTCCCGGGGGGTATCGCCATGGTGGTCCCTAAAGCCGCCAATTCCTCGCATTTTCCCCCTTCCCGGGCATAAACTGCCCTTGTTAACAAGCGCCGTTGCGGTTCAGTACGAGCTGGCGTGTGTGGAACGGGTTGGAGCGGCATGATGGTGGTCCGGTGGCGGCGATGGGCAGAGCGTGCGGTCCTCGCAACGGCAGTTCTGGCGGCTGCGGGAGCGGCCAGGGCAGAAGTCCTCGACCTTTACGGCGAGTCGATCGAGGTGGCGGCACCGCCGGGGTTTTGCGCCTTCGATGTCATGCGTCCGGCCGAGGCCCAGATCATCCGCGGCATCGAACAGGAGACCGGCGGCCGCTCGGTGCTCCTGACCGCCTTCGCCAGCTGCCAGGACCTGGTCGAGATGCGCGCCGGAAAGGGTACCGCGCTGGCCCGCATGGGGCAGATCTTCGTCGGGCCGCGCAGCAGCCTGCCGCCCGACCTTGCGCCGGGGCGACGCGCCTATCTCGAACGGGCCGCCAAGGACTTCAATCCGGTCGCCAAAGAGCACCTGCCTGAAGCGGTCGCCGAATTCCAGGAGGACAGCAAGGGCGCAGCCGCCGCGGTCGTCGGCTCCCTGGGGCGTGACGACAACGCCGTCTATTCGGTCCTGGTGGCCGGGACCAAGGAGAAACCGATCGTCGGGATCATCGGCATCACCCTGATCCATAACCTGCCGACCAACCTGACCATCTACGGCAACTATACCGGCCCGGAAACCTTCTCCGCCCTGCTTGCCGATACCCAGTCGGGGATCGTCAATCTGCTGTCCAATAATGGCGCGCTCGACGAACAGGACGGGGTCGCCGGACGCGGCGGCCTCCAGTCGCTGCCGGCGATCCTTTATGGCACCGGAGGCCTGGTCCTGGGCGTCGGCCTGCTTGTGTTCCTGACCATGCGCCTGCGGCGCCGGGCCGAGCAGCTGGAGAGCTAGAGCAGCGGCGGAATGAAGGTCATTCCGCTAATTCTCCGGCGTGTTGAAATAACGCATCTTCAGACGGCGAACCGAATTCCGGTTCGCCTGAAGACGCTGGAGCGGCGCCGGATCGAACGGCCACATCCGCGTCGCGGCCGTGCCGCATCGTCTACCGAGGGCCACCCGCCACGGGCTATGGTGACCGGAACCGTGCCGTTCCGGCCGGGGCACCAGGGGTCGCCTGCCCTGGGCAACCATCGACCGGGAGGCCCGCGACGCGCGCCCCACCGGACGGCAATCTTGATCTGGAACAAAGACCGCCCGGGTCTAGTGGCCTTGAATGGGGCCAGGGAAATTCCCTGACCGCCAAACAATCACCGTAATGGCTGCTTATAGCCACCCGAGGTCCGCCGCTGCTCCCCCTGGCCAGGCAGGACCCCCAAAAACAAGGAACGGGATATGCCCCAAATCCTCACCGCCGCCGCCACCGCCGTGATGTCCCATATGCCCATCGCCGATCGCCGCCTGGTGCCGGCCGATGTCCTCGACCGCCTGCTAAACGACGAAAACCCCATCCGAATCTGGCGGGAACATCGCGGCCTGCCGCTGTCCGCCGTGTCCGAGCGAAGCGGCTTGGCGGAAAGCTATCTGATGGAGCTGGAATTCGGCGAACGCGAGCCGTCGCTGTGGGTGCTGGGCCTGATTGCCAAGGCCATCGACGTCCCGGTGGACGACTTGATCGGCTGATTATCGGCCGACAAGCAGCGCCCCAGGCCCCCCGCGCGCCCGAGGCCCCCGCAAGCCCCAGAACCCGGGAGCCCCGGAACCCGGGAGCCCCGGGCAAGGGCAGGTTCCGAGGACCGGCCCTTGCCCCGAAGCGGCCGTTATTTCTGGGTCGCCAGGAACGCCGCTATATCGGCCCGCTCGGCGGGATCGGCGACACTGAAGCGCATATAGGCACCGGGCACCATGGCCTGGGGTCCGCTGATCCATTGCTGGATCAGGGCCTCGGTCCAGACGATCCCCGACGCCTTGAGGGCGTTGGAATAGGCATAGCCGGGCGCCGTACCGGCCGGCCGACCGACCACGCCGCGATGCATCGGGCCAACCTTGTTGGCGGCGATCGAATGACAGCCGGTGCAGCGCATCTTATAGGCCGCCTCGCCCTTGGCGGCGTCGCCGGCAAGGGCCGGCGCCGCGGCCGCCGCCAAGCCGAGTGCCAAGGCCATGCCGGCCAGCGTGATCCGATTAACGCCCATCTGGTTCGCCCTCCTGGACAGAAACAGAACTATATACGCGCAATGCGGCAATCGGATCTGCCCGGGCAAACATTTTTCAGGTAATGACGGCCCTCCTCACTTGGCCGCGCCGGCTTTCACGGCATGCAGGCGATTGGCGGCACTCGCCACCGCCTTCAGGGAGGCCACCGTCACGTTGCGATCGCGCCCGGCCCCGAACAGGGTCTGCGGCCCATCGCCCTTCATCTCGACATAGGTGACCGCCTCGGCGTTGGCGCCCTTGCCGATGGCATGCTGGCTGTAGTCGACCACTTCGAGGGCGATGCCCAGCTCCTTGGCCAGGGCATTGCAGAAGGCATCGATCGGCCCGGTGCCGGTGCCATGGACTTCCTTGGCCTGGCCGTAGAGCCGGACATGGCTGGTCATCTGGCGCTGCTCGCTGGCATGGGCATTGGGCAGAGTCACGTGATCGACGAATTCGAGCGGATAGTGGGCCGCCAGATACTCCCGGACGAACATGTCGTGGATCTGCCGGGACGAGACTTCCTTGCCGGTATCGTCGGTGTGCTGCTGCACCACCCGGCTGAACTCGATCTGCAGCTTGCGCGGCAGGTGATAACCGAAATCCTCTTCCAGCAGATAGGCGACGCCGCCCTTGCCGGACTGCGAGTTGACCCGGATCACCGCCTCGTAGCTGCGCCCCAGATCGTCCGGGTCGATCGGCAGGTAAGGCACTTCCCACACCACGTCGTTGGCCTTGCGGCGGGCGGCGAAGCCCTTCTTGATGGCGTCCTGGTGGGATCCCGAAAAGGCGGTGAAGACCAGGTCGCCGACATAGGGGTGGCGCGGATGGACCGGCAACTGGTTGCAATACTCCGCCGTGCGCTTCAAATCGTCGATATCGCTTATTTCCAGCTCCGGATCGACGCCCTGGGTGAACAGGTTGAGCGCCAGGGTCACGACGTCGACATTGCCGGTGCGCTCGCCATTGCCGAACAGCGTGCCCTCGACCCGGTCGGCGCCGGCCATCACGCCCAGTTCGGCCGCCGCAACCGCGGTGCCCCGGTCGTGATGGGGGTGCAGGGACAGGATATAGTGATCGCGGTTCTTGACGTTGCGGACGAACCATTCGATCTGGTCGGCATAAATATTGGGGCTGGCCATTTCGACCGTCGCCGGCAGGTTGAAGATCATCGGGTGTTCGGCGCTGGGACCCCAGGCATCCATCACCGCCTCGCAGACCTCCTTGGCAAAGTCGAGTTCCGTGCCGGTGAAGCTTTCCGGCGAATACTGGAACACCACCTGGGTGTCGGGCACGCTCGGCACCAGACGGCGCACGGCAGCGGTGCCCTTGACCGCAATATCGAGAATGCCCGGGCGGTCCAGCGCGAAGACCACCCGCCGCTGCAGGGTGGAGGTCGAATTATAGAGGTGGACGATGGCCCGGCGGGCCCCCCGGATCGCCTCGAAGGTGCGGGCGATCAGCTCCTCGCGGGCCTGGGTCAGGACCTGGATGGTGACGCCGTCCGGGATCGCCTTGTTGTCGATCAGCCAGCGGCAGAAATC
>JAJFJE010000182.1 GCA_021774355.1 Alphaproteobacteria bacterium | reverse complement strand
CGGGGGAGGGAAAGGTCAGGCAATGCCGGCATAGGCCCCGGCACCCGGCCGGGCCGGTGCCGCGTGGGTCTCTGCGGGGGCCAGCGGGGCCAGGAGATCGCGCGAAGCGTCGCCATAGAGTTCGGCCAGAAAGCTGTCGGTCAGGGCCGTGGACGGCCCGTCGAAGACCACGGCGCCGTCGCGCAGGGCGATGGTCCGGGGGCAATATTGACGGGCGAACTCGACCTGGTGGAGCGAGACCAGGACGGTGATGCCATCATCGGTGTTGATCGCCGCCAGGGTCTCCATGACCAGCCGGGCGGATGCCGGGTCGAGCGAGGCGACAGGCTCGTCCGCCAGGATCACCCGGGCGCCCTGGACCAGGGTGCGGGCGATGGCGGCGCGCTGCTGCTGGCCGACCGACAGGGTCGAAGCCCGCTGGCGGGCGGTGTGGCCGACCCCGACGCGGGTCAAGGCCGCCTGGGCCCGGGCCTTTTCGGCGCCGTTGAACAGGCCGAGCGTGCCGCGCCAGGCCGGAATGCCGCCCAGCACGCCGGTCAGGACATTGGTCATGACCGGCAGCCGGCTGACCAGGTTGAACTGCTGAAAAACCACCCCGACATTCCGCCGCAGATGCCGGGCGCCGCGCCGGACCTTGCCGTGGGACTGCATGCAGCAGCCGAACAGGTCGACCCGGCTGGCCCCCGGATCGCTGCGTTCCAGCCCGGCAATATGGCGCATCAGGGTCGACTTGCCGGAACCGGACGCGCCGATCAGCGCCACCATCTCGCCTTCATCGACCGAGAACGACACCCGATCGACGGCGGTCTTGCGGCCGAACCGCTTGGTCAGTTGGTGGACCGCGATGGCCGCCATGGGGACCCCTTCCGGCAGTGTGGTGCTTGCCAGTTCGTCCGGGCAGGATAGGCGGCGTCGGGTATCATTTTTGTTTCAGCACCATGAAGCTTTGATGGCAGCGGCGGGCTTCAGGCGGCCAGGCGGATCAGGGTGAAGCCGTCCCAGCCCTTGCTGCCGACGGTCTGCAAGGCGGTCGCCTCGAGCCGGGGGTCGGCGGCCACCAACGCATGGAACCGGCGGATTCCACAGGCACTGGGATCGCTGCCATCGCCGTCGATCACCATGCCGCCCCGGATGACATTGTCGGCCACGATGACGCCGCCTGGGCGGAGCAGGGCCAGGGCCGCCGGCAGGTAGTGCGGATTGCCCGCCTTGTCGGCGTCGATGAAGACGAAATCGAATGGCTCGGCGCCGGCCGCCGCCAAGGCGGCCAGGCTGTCGAGCGCCGCGCCCTGGTGCAGTTCGATCTGCCCGTCGAGGCCGGCCCGGGCGAAATTGGCCCGGGCGATCGCGGCATGCCGCGGATCCGCTTCCAGGGTGACCAGGCGGCCGCCGGGCGGCAGGGCGCGGGCCAGCCAGATCGTGCTGTAACCCGCCAGGGTGCCCAGCTCCAGGATCAGCCGCGCGCCCTGGATCCGGGCCAGCAGATACAGGAACTTGCCCTGGGTGGGCGAGACCTCGTGGGCGGGCAGGCCGGCGGCGGCGGCGGCGCCCAGCACGGCGTCCAGCACCGGGTCGGGTGCTGCGAACAGTCCGCTTAAATAGGCATCGACCTTTGCCCAGGCCTGCTCCGCCATGGTCGCCCCCGTTGTGCCGCGCCGACCCAGCCTAGGGCGCGCCGATGACGCTCCGGTGACAGGCCTTGCCCAATCCGGTCAGGCGGCGTCGTCCGGACGGCGGCGGTCATCGGCGGGGCCGGCGCCGTCGTCGTCGTACAGGATGCGGGCGGCGTCGCCATCCAGGTCGTCGAACTGGCCGCTGCGCAGTGCCCAGAAGAACGCCGTGAGGCCGGCCAGGCCGAGGCTCAGGGCGACCGGCAGGAGATAGAGCAGGATCGTCATGGCGCTGCCGTGCGCCCGCCGGTAACCCGCAGTGCGTTCACGATGACGGTCAGGGAGGACGCCGACATGGCGATGGCGGCGATCAGCGGGGTTACCAGGCCGGCCATGGCAAGGGGCACCAGGGTGACGTTATAGGCCAGCGACAGGGCGAGGTTCTGGCGCACCAGGCGCCTGGCCCGGCGGGCCACGGCCAGGGTTTCCGGCAGCGCCGCCAGGCGGCCGCCCTGGAACACGACATCCGCCGCCGTGCGGCTGATATCGGCGGCGCCGGCCGGTGCCATCGAGGCATGGGCGGCGGCCAGCGACGGCGCATCGTTCAGGCCGTCGCCGACCATCAGGACGCGGTGGCCCTGGGCGGCCAGGGCCTCGATCGCCGCCACCTTGTCCGCCGGCCGCTGCTCGGCCCGCCATACCGCCAGGCCCAGCCGGCCGGCCAGTGCGGCCGTGGCCGCCGGCCGGTCGCCCGACAGCAGGAGGACCGGGTAGGCGCGGCCCAGTGCGGCAACGACGGCCCCGGCATCGGCCCGCAGGGTATCGTCGAAGGCCAGCCGCCAGGCGCCCAGGCCGGCCACGGCCAGCCACATCTCGGACCGGCCATCGGCGCTTTCCGGCGCCGCGGGCGCGGCAAAGCCGCTACGGCCCAGGCGAACCGCGCGGCCGTCGACCTCCGCTTCGAGGCCGTCCCCCGGCCGTTCCGCGGTACCCGCGACCAGGGCCGCCGCCGGGGCGGCCCGGCGCACCGCAAGGCACAGCGGGTGGCGGCTGGCGGCGGCCATGCCGCTGGCCAGCGCCAGCATCCCGGGGGGCAGGTCGGCGGTGGCCAGCGCCGGACGGCCCTCGGTCAGGGTGCCGGTCTTGTCGAAGACGATGGTGTCGATTTCGGCCAGCCGTTCCAGGGCCGTGGCGTTCTTGACCAGGATGCCGTGCCGGAACAGGCGGCCGGAGGCGGCCACCTGGACGGCGGGAACGGCGATGCCCAGGGCACAGGGGCAGGTGATGATCAGCACGGCGACGGCATAGAGCAGGGCCACGGTCCAGGGCGCCCCGGCCAGCACCAGCCAGCCCAGGAAGGTCGCCAGGGCAAGGCCATGGACCACCGGGACATAGGCGCGGGCCAGGCGGTCCGCCAGCACGACATAGCCGGCCCGGCCCTGTTCCGCCGCTTCCATGCAGCGCACGATATCGGCCAGCACCGTGTCGCTGCCGACGGCCCGGGCGGTGACCGTCAGGGCGGCGCCCAGGTTGAGGGTACCGGCGAACACCGGGTCGCCCGCGCCGGCCGATAGCGGCACGCTTTCGCCGGTCAGCATGCTGGTATCGATATCGGAGCGGCCGTCGGCGACCGTGCCGTCGACCGGGATGCGGGCGCCGGCGGCGACCAGCAGGCGGTCGCCGGTCACGACCTGGGCGATCGGGATGGTCTCGATCCGGCCTGCGGCGGTCAGGCGCGAGGCCTCGGCGACGGTGAGCGACAGGAGATGGGCGGCGGCGGCCCAGGCCCGGCCCCTGGCCCGGACGTCGAGATAGCGGCCGACCAGCAGCAGCAGGACCAGGGAGATGGCG
>JAJFJE010000181.1 GCA_021774355.1 Alphaproteobacteria bacterium | reverse complement strand
CGCCGGTGCCCATGGCGATCCGTATCGCGTTCCACTGATAGGCCAGCAGGCCGATCACCACCGCATCCCAGACCAGGTTGGGCAGCGCGGGGCCGAGGGCCAGGCTGCCGATCAGCACCGCCGACAGGGCGGTGGCCCAGTTGGTGGCGACGACCAGCGGGGCATAGACCTCGCCCAGGCCGAGGCTCCTGGTGACCGGAATCATCAGCAGCGGAAAGGCCAGGAAGTCGACGACATCGAACAGCGCATCGAGCACGACGTCCGACAGGGCGACTTGCGGCGCCCCCAGCAGGGTGGTCAGGGCCAGCGCCCCGACATACCACGGCAGGGCCTGGAAGGAATGCCAGAAGCCTGCCTCCGAGAGATCGAACAGGGCCATCGCCCGGCGGTCCGGCAGGGTCAGCTGGGCGGCCGCCACAAAGGCGGCAAGGGTGCGGGGGAGCGCCATCAGGCTGCCGCGAAGAAGCGCTCGAGCACGCCGACATAGATGCGGGTCAGTCGCTCCAGATCCTCGACCCTGACCTTCTCGTCGACCTTGTGCATGGACTCGCCGACCAGGCCGAATTCGATCACCGGACAGGCCCGGGCGATGAAGCGGGCGTCAGAGGTGCCACCGCTGGTCGAAAACGCCGGCGGGGCGCCGCATTCGTCGGCCACCGCCGCAGCCACCATGGCCGACAGGGCACCCGGCTGGGTGATAAAGGCCTCGCCGGAAACCTGGATCTCCAGATGATAGGCCATGCCGCAACGGTCCAGGGCATCCCGCAGCCGGCGCTCCAGCGAGGCGCCGGTATGGCGGTCGTTGAAGCGGATGTTGAAACGTGCCGTGGCCGCGCGGGGGATGACGTTGGTTGCCGGATTGCCGGTGTCGATCGCGGTCAGCTCCAGGTTCGAGGGCTGGAACGCCGCAGTGCCGGCATCGAGTTCGATCTCGAGCAGGGCGCCGACCAGGCGGACCAGGCGCGGCAGGGGATTGTCGGCGAGATGGGGATAGGCGACATGGCCTTCGACCCCGGTCACCGCGAGCAGGCCGTTCAGCGACCCGCGCCGGCCGATCTTGGCCATTTCGCCGAGCCGGTGCGGATTGGTCGGCTCGCCCACCAGGCAGGCATCCAGGCGCTGTCCGCGGGCGCGCAGCGCCTCCAGCATTCTGGCGGTGCCGTTGATCGCCGGACCTTCCTCGTCGCCGGTGATCAGCAGGCTGATGCCACCCGGCAGGGGCCGGGTCCGGCCGGCCAGGTAGCGTTCGGCGGCGGCGACAAAGCAGGCGATGGCCGCCTTCATGTCCGCAGCGCCGCGACCGATCAGCCAGCCCTGGTCGACCACCCCGGCAAAGGGGTCGACCGTCCAGCGGCTGCGATCGCCGACCGGGACCACGTCGGTATGGCCGGCGAAACAGAACTGGCGACCGCGCGGCGCCCCGATATGGGCATAGAGATTGTCGATATCGGGCGTCCCGGGCGCCTGGAAGGGCATCCGCTCGCAGGTGAACCCCAGGGCCCCCAGCACCTGTTCCAGGACCGACAGGGCGCCGCCCTCGGCCGGCGTGACGCTCGGGCAGCGGATCAGTTCGAGGGCCAGGGCCAGGGGATCCATCGGGCGCTCAGTCGCGCAGCAGGTCGTTGATCGAGGTCTTCGACCGGGTCTGGGCATCGACCCGCTTGACGATCACGGCGCAATACAGCGCCGGTTCGCCCGCCGCGCCGGGCATGGCCCCGGGCACGACAACCGAATAGGCGGGGACCCGGCCGCGATGGACCTCGCCGGTGGTGCGGTCGACGATCTTGGTCGAAGCGCCCAGATAGACTCCCATGGACAGCACCGAGCCGCGCTCGACGATCACCCCTTCGGCGACCTCGGCCCGGGCGCCGATGAAGCAGCCATCCTCGATGACCACCGGGCCGGCCTGCAGCGGCTCGAGCACGCCGCCAATGCCGGCGCCGCCGGAAATATGGCAGTCGGCGCCGATCTGGGCGCAGGACCCGACCGTGGCCCAGGTATCGACCATGGTGTTGCGGCCGACATGGGCGCCGACATTGAGAAAGCTCGGCATCAGCACGACGCCCGGCGCGACATAGGCCGAACGGCGGACGACGCAGCCCGGCACGGCGCGGAACCCGGCAGCTTTAAAACGCGCCTCGTCCCAGCCTTCGAACTTGCCGGGGACCTTGTCGAACCAGTGCCCGGCAAGGCCCGGGCCGCCTTCGACCAGGACCGAATCGGTCAGGCGGAAGGACAGCAGGACCGCCTTCTTCAGCCATTGGTGCACGGCCCAGCCCTCCGGCCCGGGGCTGGCGACACGCAGGGTGCCGGCATCGAGCCCCGCCAGGGCGGTCTCGACCGCGTCGCGGACGGCGCCGGTGGTGCCCGGCCCGAGCTCGGCCCGGCGTTCCCAGGCGGCGTCGATCACGGCTTCGAGGGCGGCTGTAGGCATCAGGATTCTCCGCTTTGGCAGCACCTTTCGGGACGGTGCCCGCGGGACAGTACCGGCCGCGCCCGGCCTGTCAACCGGCCCGGTCCGCGGCGCCCGGCGCCAGCCCGGCGAGAAAACCGTCGAGGCTGTCGACGACATGGTGAATATGGTCGCCCTGGCCGTCGCAGGCCCAGTCGGTGGTGCTGCGCAGCCACACCGTGGTCATGCCCAGGGCGGCGGCCGGCGCCAGATTGCGCGCCATGTCCTCGATCATCACCGTGCGGGTCGGGGTGATCGCGAAGGCTTCGACCATCGAGCGGTAGGGCTCGATCGCCGGCTTGGGACGGTGCCCGGCGGCAATGATGTCGAAGATGCCTTCGAAAGCGTCGGCCAGGCCCAGCCGGGCCAGCACCCGCTCGGCATGGGCGACCGAGCCGTTGGTGAAGATCACCTTGCGGCCGGGCAGGGCCGCCAGA
>JAJFJE010000019.1 GCA_021774355.1 Alphaproteobacteria bacterium | reverse complement strand
TGATGATCCCTTCGGAACCGCAGGCTGCGGGTGGGATCGTCAGGCCCTGGACCTCTGGGTCGGCGGTCGCCGCGGCATGCGCGAGGCGGTTATGCGTTCGGCGCTTGATTCTGTCTCAGCCGCACCCCGCGTCCGCCGCCGGCGCTGGGCGCGTTGTCCCCGATCAACTCGATGCCCGACCGTTCGAGCGCGTCGATCACCTTCACCAGGGTCTCGACCACGCCGCGAACCACGCCACCGCTCGACTCCATACGCTGGATGGTCGGCAGCGAAACCCCGGCCAGGGCGGCCAGTTGCCGCTGATCGATCCCCAGCAAGGCCCGTGCGGCGCGCATCTGGGTGTCGGTGATCATGGCGCCCCATTAGGGTTCAGAGCACGATACTCATATTTAATACGTCAATTATGATAGATGAAACGCCACACTTCAAGATCGCAGTTGCAGCAAATCAGGCCGTAACGGAGACCATGCTGCCGCCATCGGGACCGCCGGGTCCGATCGGGCCGATCTGGGGCGGGGCGAGGCGGGCGTCGCGCTGGTCGTAGGTCAGGGTCCCGGCCAGGCCGGCCGCCGCCATCAGGGCGGCATAGCGGTCGCCGAGGGCGATGCGGGCGGCCTCGGGCAGCGGCTGCTGGCTGCGCAGCACGATATCCAGCCGGCCCGCCCAGGCAAAGCCGTCGATCTGCACCTGGCCCAGATGGGACAGGTCGACGGACAGGAACAGCCGCGCGCCGCCGCGCGGGCGCGGCCGCCCTTCGGACTCGGGCGGCGGGTCCTCGCGGTACAGGTCGCGATGGAACAGGACCGCGGTGGCGACGCCGTTGCCGTCGTGGAAGGGCAGGATGAAGGGTCGCCACCCCTGGGCCGAGGGCTCGGCGCCCAGGCGTCCCAGTTCGGCGAAGTCGGCGCCGGCGCGCAGCAGGGGGCCCGGCCCGGCGGCTTCCAGGATCCGCGCGGTGCGCGCCTCGCCCAGCCAGCCCTTGAGGTCGCGGAACCGTACCCCCAGGGCGAGCAGCATGACCGCCAGGACCTGGTGGCCGGGCCCTGCCTTGCCCTGGGCGGCCCCCGGCAGCAGGGCGGCCAGGGCGAGGTCCGGCGTCTCGCGCAGGAGCAGGGCCTCGAGATCGGCCAGGGAACGGCGGGTGGCCAGCACGGCGTCCGCCACTGCCGGCAGCCCGGCCAGGCTGGGCAGGGCGACCGGCGCATCGGCCCGGGACAGCCCGGCCCGGCCGCCGGCCCGGGCAATGATTTCGAGCGCGACCCGGGCCCCCGGGGGCAGGTCCGGACCGTCATGGATCAGATCGGTCCCGTCGGCGGTCGCCAGGGTCAGCCCCAGGCTGCCATCGGGCAGGGCCTGGCGGGCGACGCTGTGGGCCGCGACCACGGGTGCGGCTGGCGCGGCCGCCTCGGGCGGATAGATCCGCAAGGTCAGGGGTTGGGCGCGGCCTTCCGTGGGCACCAAAGTCGCGGCATAGAGCGGCCGGGGGCTGCTTGCGGGCGGCGCCAGGAGCCGTTCCGAGCCGAGGAAATTCAGCGCGGCGCGCCGTGGCGCGGCCCCCGGGGGATCGCCAAGGGCCCGGATCAGCACCCGCAAAGTGTCGCCGGTGGCAATGATCTCGGCCCGGACCGGCGTGCCCGGCGGCGGCAGCTCGACGTCGCCCTGGGGGACCAGGGCGAACAGCCCCGCATCCGAGAGGTTCTGCAAGCGGCCGCGGCTGTCCGGCCGGGTCAGCACCCCGGCGATCTGATCGCCGACCTTGAGCTGCAGCAACTGGGCGGCGATCCGCAGGGCCGGGTCGTCCTCGACCGTGGCGGGCGGCGCGGCCGCAGCGGGCGCCTGGGGTGCGCCCGGGGGCGGGGGCGGCACCGCCCCGTCCCGGGGGCGCGTGTCGGCATGACCGGCGCCGAGAGAGGTGCCGGTGCTGTGGCCGGTCGGGGTAACCGGGCCGTTCACGGCGGGTCCAGCAGGGCCGCGGCCAGCGCCGCGACATCGGCCGCGGCATCGCTGCCCGGGTGGCGGGTCAGCAGCGAGGTCTGGTGCCGGATGGCGTCCTTGACCTTGGCGTCGCGACGGATGATCGCCGCCAATGGCGGGGCGAAGCGCAGGAAATTGTCGCAGGCCCGCTTCAGGGTGGCGTAGGTCCGGTCGCCTTCGGTCCGGCTGCCGGCCAGATTGACCACGATCTGCAGCTCCGGGGCCGGCGCCATCTGGGCCGCCACCTTGATGAAGGCATAGGCGTCGGTGAGCGCGGTCGGCTCGTCCGTGGTGACCACCAGCGCCGGCTTTCCGGCCGCCGCCAGGGCCATTTGGGTGGCATCGATGCCGGCCCCGATATCGACGATGACATGGTCGTAGCCTGCGGCGAGTTCGACCACGCTCTTGCGCAGCTGCAACACCGCCAGCCGCGACAGCGAGGCCAGCGCCCCCGATCCGGAGCGCCCGGCAACCACGTCGAAGCCGGCCGCCACCGCGGTGACGGCCTCGCTCAGGGGCCGGCCGCCGGCAATCACCGCACCCAGGTCGCGGTCGGGATTGAGGCCCAGCTGGATATCCACATTGGCCAGGCCGAGATCGCCATCGACCAGGGCCACCCGGCGGCCGCGCTGGGCCAAGGCATGGGCCAGGGTCACCGACAGCCAGGTCTTGCCCACCCCGCCCTTGCCCGAGGCGATGGCGATGATCCGGTGGGGCCGCGCGGCGGCGATGGCTGGTCGGGCGGTCATAGGGCGGTCTCCTCGACCTCGAATGAGGGGGCTTCGGCTTCGTCGTCGGACAGCACCAGGCGGGCGATCTCGGCGGCGTCGAGCGGCCGCAGGCTCTGGGCGACAAAGGGCGAATTGCTGATCTCCGCGATCGCCAGGCCACCCGCTTCGGCGGCGGCGATCAGGCTGCCATGGCGGCGGGTGGCGTCGAGCCGGGTGGCGATCAGGCGGCGCACCCCCAAGCGGGCAAAGGCCCGGGCCATGTCCATGGCGTCATGGGCGTCGATGCCGGCGGCGAGCACCAGCACCGGTTCGACATCCGCGGCCGCGATCAGCCGGGTCAGCATGTCCAGTTCGCGGTCGTCGAAGGGGTTGATCCCGGGGCTGTCGATCACCGCCCGCCGGTGCTTCGACGCCACATGTTCGAAGCGGGCCAGTTCGGCCGGGCTGTTGGCCAGGGCCAGCGGCTGGGTCAGGGCCCGGAGATAGGCTTCCAGCTGGGCCGTGGCGCCGGCCTTCAGCGTATCGGTGGTGATCACCCGCAAGGGGCGGCCGACCAGGGCCGCGCGGGCGGCCAGCTTGGCGGTGACCACGGTCTTGCCGACCCCGGGCGGGCCGACCAGCATGACCGAGCGGGCCGGCTGGTCGGCAATCGGCGCGAACCGCAAGGTGGCGGCCAGGGCCTGGGTCAGGGCCTCGACCGGGGCGAGTTCCGAAAAGGCGCGGGCCGCCCGGGCCAGGATCTTGCGTTGGCGTTCGGGCAGGCGGTGGTAATCGAGGGCGACCTCGATCCGCCGCAGGGCATAGATCTCTTCGGGCTGTTCGGCGGCCTGGCGTTCGGCGGCCTGGCGGGCGCCGGCCCGGTCGTCGGCGGCCGTGGTCTGGCCGGCCCGGGCCGGTTCGCTGAGCGGGCGGTAGGGATCGCGTGGGGCCTGGGCCGCGGTCTCGACCGCGGCCACGACCTCGACCGCGCCCTTGCCGGCCCGCCGGGTGGAGACAATGATCGCGTCCTCGCCGAGAGCCTTGCGGATCTCGTCCATGGCGGCGGCCATGCTGGCGGCGTGGAAGGTGCGCAGGCGCATGGGGCGGCTCCTTCCTTAGACGTGGCCGACGGTGCGGATGCGGGCCCGCGGATGGATCTCGCTTTGCGACATCACCACGGTGTGGGGGCGGAAGCGCTCGACGATCGACCGGACATAGGGCCGGATCGCCGGGCTGGTCAGCAGCACCGGCATCTCGCCGTCGCCGCCGACCTTGTCGAAGGCCTGCTTGACCCCCTGGATGAACTGCTGCAGCAGGCTGGGGGCAAGCGCCAGTTGTTTCTCCTCGCCCGGGCCGATCAGGGCCTCGTTGAACCGGTCCTCCCACTGCGGCGACAGGGGGATCACCGGGATATAGCCTTCGGGGCCGGCCTGGGCGAAGGAGATCTGGCGTGCCAGCCGGGCCCGCACATGCTCGGTGATCACCAGGATATTCTGGCTGTAACCGACCGCTTCGCCTATGCCTTCGAGGATGGTGGGCAGGTCGCGGATCGAGATGCGCTCGGCCAGGAGCTGCTGCAGCACCCGCTGGATGCCGGCCACGGTGAACCGTGCGGGGACCAGGTCGGCAACCAGCTTCTGATGGGCGCCCGGCAGTTCATCCAGCAGCTTCTGGGTCTCGGCAAAGGACAGCAGCTCGGCCATTGTGTCGCGAATGGTCTCGGTCAGGTGGGTGGTCACCACGGTCGCCGGATCGACCACGGTGTAGCCGCGGAACGCGGCCTCCTCGCGCAGCGACGGGTCGACCCAGGCGGCGGTCAGGCCGAAGGTCGGCTCGACCGTCGGCTCGCCGGGCAAGGCCACCGGCTGGCCGCGGGGGTCCATCACCAGCAGCATATGCGGGCGCAACTCGCCCCGGGCGCTCTCCATCTCCTTGATGCGGATGGCATAGGCGTTGGACGGCAGCTGGACATTGTCGAGGATGCGCACCGCCGGCATGACAAAGCCGAGTTCGGCGGCAAGCTGGCGGCGCAGCGCCTTGATCTGGTCGGTCAGGCGCGGCCCGCTGGTATCGTTGATCAGCGAAATCAGGCCGTAGCCCAGTTCGAGGCGAACGGCGTCGATCGCCAGGGCGGCGGAGATCGGTTCCTCGGCGGGGGCGGCGCGCTGGGCCTCGGCCTCGACCCGGGCCTCGGCCTCCGCCGTGGCGGCCTTGTTGCGGTCGACCCGGAAAGCGGCAAAGCCGGCGATCGCCGACAGGATCAGGAAGGGCAGGGTCGGCATGCCGGGCAGGATGGCGAGCGCCAGCATCAGGCCCGAGGCCATGCCGAGGGCCCGGGGCGAGCCGCCGAGCTGGCCCAGCACCGCCTTGTCGGCCGAACCGCGGGTGCCCGACTTGGTGACCACCAGGCCGGCGGCGGTCGACACGACCAGGGCCGGGAACTGGGAGACCAGCCCGTCGCCGACCGTCAGGACCGAGTAGGTGTGCATCGCCTCGACCACGGTCAGGCCGTTTTGCATGGTGCCGATGACAATGCCGCCGACCAGGTTGATGGCGGTGATCAGAAGGCCGGCGACGGCATCGCCGCGGACGAATTTTGCCGCACCGTCCATGGCCCCGAAAAAGGTCGACTCGTCTTCCAGATTGGTCCGCCGGGCGCGCGCCTCGCGGTCGTCGATCAGGCCGGCCGAGAGATCGGCATCGACCGCCATCTGCTTGCCCGGCATGGCGTCCAGGGTGAAGCGGGCGGCGACTTCCGCGATGCGCCCCGAACCCTTGGTGATGACCACGAAATTGACGATCACCAGGATGGCGAAGACGATGATGCCGATGACGAAATTGCCGCCCATGATCAGCCCGCCGAAGGCCTCGATGACGTGGCCGGCGGCAGCCGTCCCCTCGTGACCGAATTCCAGGATCAGCCGGGTCGAGGCCAGGTTGAGCGCCAGCCGCATCATCGTGGCGATCAGCAGGATGGTCGGGAAGGCCGAGAATTCGAGCGGCTTTTCGATGAACAGCGAGGTCATCAGGATGAGCACGCTGAGGGTGATGGACAGGGCCAGCGACAGGTCGAGCAGCCAGCCCGGCATCGGGAAGATCAGCACCGTCAGGATGACGACGACGCCCAGCGCCAGGGCGATATCGCCGCGCGCAACGATGACGCGCAGGCGTTCCAGCCAGGCGGGCAGGGCCAATTTACCGGCGCTTCCGGCGCTCATCTGCGCCTACCAGGCCGCGGCGCTGCGCGCCTCGTTGGGTGGCGGAACGGCCACGCCGTCGTCGCCATATTGCTTCAGCTTGTTGCGCAGGGTGCGGATCGAGATGCCGAGAATGGTCGCGGCATGGGTCCGGTTGCCCAGGCAATGGCCCAGGGTGTCCAGGATCAGGTCCCGCTCCACCTCGGCCACGGTCTGGCCGACCAGGGCCCGGCC
>JAJFJE010000180.1 GCA_021774355.1 Alphaproteobacteria bacterium | reverse complement strand
CGGAGTACCTCGAGAGGAATCCTGAGGTCGCGGAGGCGGACCTCGAGGACGTCTCTTACTCGAACAGCCAGATCCAGGTGCAAATCATCGAGCTGCAACGAATCCTGGCCCAGCCCCCGACGCCGGGAATGGCGGCGGGCGCCCGATGGATCCGGCCGCCCAGTTCCGCCGTGCGGGCGGCGGCGGCGTCGACATCGGCAACCGCGATATAGCCGCCCCAGCCGGGCGGCACGCCCGCGGCGCAGGCTTCGCCCGGCAAGGTCAGGGCGCCGGCAACGGGCCGCTCGCCAGCCTTGAACAGCATGTAGCTGACCATGGGATTGCCGGAATCGGCCGCAGCCCAGCCGACGACCCCGCCGTAATAGGCGACCGCCGCCGACAGGTCGGTGGTCATCAACTCATACCAGACGAATTGGCCCTCGGTCATCGTGGCGCTCCCCGATTATGGCCGGCAGGACATGCCCCGCAAGACACGCTCCTGACGTAGACAAGGTGGTTGACGTAGATAAGTTGATATCAACATAATTATACCATGTCGAAAGCCGTTGCCCAGTCCTTAAAACTGTCACAAGCGCCGTCCCATGCCGCGACCCTGGCGGTGCGCGACACCTGCCTGTGCCTTCGGGCCCAACGGGCGGCGCGTGCCCTGGCCCGCCGGTTCGACGGCGTGTTGCGGCCGGCCGGCCTGACCAATGGGCAATTCTCGCTGCTGATGGCCTTGAACCGGCCCGCGCCGCCGGCCATGGCGGCGGTGGCGGCGCTCTTGGCCATGGACCGCACCACCCTGACTGCCGCCCTGAAGCCGCTGCAGCGCCGCGGCCTGGTTGCGGTGGCGGCCGACCCGGTCGACCGGCGCAGCCGCCGCCTGGCCCTGACCGCCGCGGGGGCCGCCGCCCTGGCCGCGGCCCTGCCCTTGTGGCAGGCCGCACACGGCACGCTGGAGGCCGGCCTGGCCGATCCCGACGGGCTGCGCGCAGCCCTGGCGGCCCTGGCCTGAGGGGCTGCGATACCGCATTGCACAAAGCGCCCGTTTCTGCGCTAATCGGCCGTGACCCGCCCCCTGGGACGCGGGTCCGATCGTCCATCGGTTCGGGTTCGGAGCGTCAAGCATGGTTTCGCGGTTCCGGGCCCTGGCCCTGGTTCTGATCCTGGCCGGTGCGGCGCTGGGCACCCTGCCGGGCGAGCGGGCGGCGGCCGCCACCCCCGAAATCGCCCTGCGCAAGATCCAGTTCGCCCTGAAGGGCGACGCCCGGGAACGCTTCTTCGCGGCGATGCGGGCATTCTCGACGAAGTATGAATTCAAGATCGACATCAAGCCGGCGGCCAAGGGCAAATATTCCATCCACGCCGCCCATGGCGACGTCCGCATCGTCGGCAGCAACGCCCCCGACCGCAGCCTGTTCACCCTCAACTTCTACGCGGCGAACAACCGGCCGGTCTCCCAGGTCTATCTCGACGTCCTGCTGATCGACCTGAAGAAAATTCCCAAAAAAACCCCCGGCGTGACCATCAAGCCCAGCGCCGACGGCTCGATCAATTAGCGGCCGGCGGCGCCCGCCACCGGTCGGGGTCGGGCCTCCCGTCCTGATGGCGGCCATTGTCGTGGTGCGGTGCCACCCCGCGATCCTCGTTTCCAAAGCGCTTGCCCTGGGGCGGCCTGCGCGCCACGCTTGGTCCAAGGAACAAGGGGAGGCGGCAATGGCGAGGCGCAGATGGGGCGTGGTCGGGCTGGCCGTGTTGCTGCCGGCCTTCGGGGCCTGGGGCCAGGGTGCGGGCGAGGGGGCGATGCCGGCCGAGCCGCCGCCACCGCCGGCCGCTCCGGCGACCTGGAGCGCGCCCTTGGAGATGCGGCCCTATCCCGACGGCGAGGCGGCGGAACGCACGGCCGAACATTATCTGCTGCTGGGCGAGGCCCGGGGCGAGGGCTATGACCTGCCGCTACGCTTCATCCTCAGCCTCGACGTGGTGCCGGGCTATGATCCGGGCAGCGCCGATGCCAAGGCCTGGCTGGCCAGCCTGCCGCCCACCGAGGGGCGGGCGGCGCTGGACGGGCGGTGCCTGTCGGGGATCTGCGTGATCGGCGGTTCGCTGTCGCCGGACGGCAGTTCGGTCAGCCTGACCGTCACCCTGGAAGGGCCCGCCCCGGGCGGCCGCTACGAGGTCCGGCGGTCGAGCTCGGGCCCGGCCGAGCTGAGCGGCAGCCTGGCCTTCACCACCCTGACCACCGAGATCCCGGGCCTGGGCACCCTGGCCGAGGCCACCACCAATGCCGGCCGCCTGGCCACCGCCCTGCGCTGGCAGGGCTATGAGATTTCCGGCTGGGCCGCCCCCGAGGAGGCCCCGGACGGCGACCTGCGCGAGGCCCTGGCGGGCTGGCAGCAGGGCGACGGCAAGCGGCCGCCCACCGGCCTCGTCTTCGCCGACGACATCGCCGCCCTGGAGGCCGATGCCGCCCGCCAGCGGACCGAGACCGGCTGGGCCGTGGTCGGCGGCGACGCCGCCGGCTGGAGCCTGGGGGTGCCGCTGAAGGTCTTGAGCAAGACCAGCGAAAAGGCCGGGATCCGAAGCTGGCAGTCGCCGGACGGGCGCTACGCGCTGACCCTCGCCCTCGGCCCGGCCAAGGAGTCCGACGCCATGGACGCGCTGTTCGAACAGGACACGACCGAAACGGACCAGCGCAACGTGCCCTATTACAACCGCTCGGGCGACGACTATCTGGCCAGCTATGTCGAGGCCAAGACGGTGTATCACGTGATGGTCCATAATCGCGCCGAAGGCTTTGCCCGGGCCGTCTTCTCCTATCCGGACGGTGACGACGACGGCGCCTTCTTCGAACGCCTGATCGACCACGGCTTTACCGTCTCGGACGGCCTTTCGGTCAAGCCCTGAGCATCCGACATGGCTGGGCTGCCGCGCCAGGGGCGGCGCTGTCAAATTCCCGCCCTATATTGATAATAGTTCTTATTAGCAATATGGAGCGGGCGATGGCCAGGGACCTGTTGAAGACGGCGAGCTTCGCCACCTTGCATTTTGCGGTCGGCTTCGCGGTGACCTATGCCTTGACCGGCTCGCTCGCCGTGGCGGCCGGGGTCGCCCTGATCGAGCCTGCGGTCAATACCGTGGTGTTCTTCCTGCACGAACAGGTCTGGCGCCGCTTTGCCGCCCCCGGCGGCAGGCCGCTGGCCGCCTGCTGACCGCCGCCCGCCCCCGCATCTGGTCCCCGCATCTGGGCGGCTGACGGTCAGCGCCGGCGGCCGATCTGGAACAGGGGCCACAGCATGCGGCCGCCGATCAGCGCCAGCAGGCCGAGTACCAGCGGCCCGCCCAGGGTGAGGAACTGGTCGGCGGTCGAGGGCGCCAGGCTCGGCACCTGGTCGTTCTGAAGGTCGTTATTGGCGTAGAGCGTGTCGATGGCGAACAACAGGGCGGTGCGCTTGCGGTCGAGCATGCGCGCCGCATCCTCCGGCGCGGCCGGCGCGGTCAGGGTGATCGCCAGGGGCACGGTAAAGATCGTGGTCACCCCCGTCAGGCGGATATCGCGGGTGCCGTCGGCGGCTTCCGGGGCGGCCCCCATGACGATCAGGCGGGACGCCCGGACCAGCAGCGCGGCCTCGCCCGATCCCGCCCGGGCGATCACCCCGGCGGTGTCGGCCTCGTCGCGGCCCGCGGCAAGGCCCGCCAGGAAGGCCGCCGAATCCTCCGCCGCGCGTTCCGTGCCGTCGGTCAGCACCAGCCCGACGCCGCCCAGGTCGGTGGCGCTGTCCGCCCGGCCGTCGCGCAGGGCGAGCAATTCGCCGCAGGCGGCATAGCCGAGCAGCACCCGCATCGGCACTGCGGCCCGTGCCGCGATCACCTGCAGCAAGGCCTGCTCGGCCGGCTGGGCCGGGTCGAGGCGGCAATAGCCGTCGACCGGCCCGGCCTCGATCGGATAGCCGAGGGTGGTCAGGACCTCGGCCCGAACCGGCCCGGCCAGCAGGGCGACCGCGACAAGGCCGGGGAAAAATCGACGCAGCAGGGAAATACAGCCGGTATGACGCATGGAGTGGCCGGGTTTCGGCGGCTATTGAAAGGCAGGTCAGCATGTTTGCGTCGGGCGCATGGGGCAAGCCCCGTTGCTCCCACTCCCTTGCCTTGCCCGCGGAAGGGTCGCCTGCTAGAGCGGTACCGGGCTTACGACAGGGAGGTGAGGCCGCGCGATGACCCTGCTGATGCCACCACCCGATCAGGCCAGCCTGGACGGCCGCGAGGCCCTGGTCGCGGCGCTGACCCGCCTGCTGCCGGCCGGCGCGGTGATCAGCAACCGCACCGCCCTGGGTGCCTATGAATGCGACGGCCTGACCGCCTATACCGAAAAACCCCTGGCCGTCGTGCTGCCCCAGACCACGGCCGAAGTCGCCGCGATCCTCGCCTTGTGTTCCGCACGCGGGGTCAAGGTGGTGCCCCGGGGGGCCGGGACCTCACTGTCCGGGGGCGCCTTGCCCCTGGCCGACGGCATCGTCATGGCCATGGCCCGCTTCAACCGGATCCTCGAGGTCGACCTGGCCAATCGCTGCATCGTGGCCCAGCCGGGCGTGACCAATCTCGCCCTCAGCCAGGCCGTGGCGGCCGATGGCCTGTTCTACGGCCCGGACCCGTCCAGCCAGATCGCCTGCACCATCGGCGGCAATGTGGCGGAGAATTCGGGCGGCGTGCACTGCCTGAAATACGGCCTGACCACCAATAATCTGCTCGGCGCCGAACTGGTGCTGATGGACGGCACGGTGGTCCGGCTGGGCGGCAAGACCCTGGACGGGGCCGGCGGCTACGACCTTCTGGGCCTGATCACCGGCTCCGAAGGCCTGCTCGGGGTGGTCACCGAGGTGACCGTGCGCGTCCTGCCCAAGCCCCAGGCGGCGGGCGCCCTGCTGATCGGATTTGCCGACATCGCCGCCGCCGGCGCCTGTGTCGCCGCCGTGATCCGAGCCGGCATCGTGCCCGGCGGCATGGAGATGATGGACCGCGCCGCAATCCACGCCGCCGAGGCCTATTGCGCCCCGGGCTATCCGCTCGACGTCGCGGCCCTCCTGATCGTCGTGCTGGACGGGCCGGACAGCGAGGTCCCGGAACTGATGGCCGCGGTCTCGGCCATCGCCCGGGCGGCCGGCGCGGTCAGCTTGCAGGAGACCCGGGACGACCGGCGCCGCCTCGCCTTCTGGGCCGGCCGCAAGGCCGCCTTTTCCGCGGTCGGCCGCCTGTCGCCGGATTACCTGTGCATGGACGGCACCATCCCGCGGCGCCGCCTGGCCGAGATCCTGACCACCATATCGGCCCTGTCGGCGACCCATGATCTGCGCTGCGTCAACGTCTTCCATGCCGGCGACGGCAACCTCCACCCCTTGATCCTCTATGACGCCAATGTCCCCGGCGAACTGGACCGGGCCGAAGCCTTCGGCGCCGATATCCTGCGCGCCTGCGTCGCGGTCGGCGGGGTACTGTCGGGCGAGCACGGCATCGGCGTCGAGAAGCGCGATCTGATGGATACCATGTTCGACGCCACCGACCTGGCGATCCAGCAGCGGGTGAAATGCGCCTTCGATCCCGCCGGCCGGCTCAACCCGGGCAAGGTCTTCCCGACCCTTCACCGCTGCGCCGAGCTGGGCCGCCTGCATGTCCATGGCGGCAAGCTGCGCTTCCCCGATCTGCCGCGGTTCTGAGATGCGCATGGTCCCCACCACGGAAGCCCAACTGTCCGATGCCGTCGCCGCGGCGGCGGCGGGCGGCCACCGCTGCCATGTCACCGGCCGCGCCACCAAGACCGGCTATGGCCGCCCGGTCGAAGCCGACGCGATCCTCGACCTGTCGGGCCTGTCCGGCATCCGCGACTACCAGCCGGACGAGCTGGTGGTCCGCCTGGGGCCGGGGACGCCGCTGGCCGAGCTTGAGGCGGCGCTCGCCGAACACGGCCAGTGCCTGGCCTTCGAGCCGCCCGACCTCGGCCCGCTCTACGGCGAGGCCGCCGGCCAGGGCAGCATCGGGGGCGCCATCGCCTGTAATCTTTCCGGTCCACGGCGGCCGCGCTTCGGCGCCGCCCGGGACCATCTGCTGGGCTTTGCCGCGGTCAGCGGCCGGGGCGAGCTTTTCAAGGCCGGCGGTCAGGTGGTCAAGAATGTCTCCGGTTACGACCTGCCCAAGCTGCTGGCCGGCTCGTTCGGTACCCTCGGCTGTCTTGCAGAGGTGACCCTTCGGGTGGCCGGACGGCCGGCCGGCGAGGCCACTTTGGTGGTTGGGGGCTGCGACGAGATCCGCGCCGTTGACCTGCTGAACCGGCTGGCCGGCGGCCCGCTGGAGCCGACCGGCCTGGCCTATCTGCCGGCGGTGGTGGCGGTCCATGCGCCCCATCCGCTGACCGCATCGGCGGCGGTGATGCGTTTCGAGGGGCCGCCCGGGTCGGTCGCGGCGCGGCTGCTGCATCTCCAGGCCGAACTGGCGGGCGAAGGGGCGCTGGAAACCCTGGAGGGGCCGGCTTCGGCCGAGCTGTGGGCCGCCTTGCGCGACGTCGCCAGCCTGCTCCCGGGGGGGGCGCGGCAGATCTGGCGCGTGGTGCTGCCGCCCGCGGCGGGCGGACGGGTGGCCGCGGCGCTTGACGCCGCCCTGCCGGGCTGCCAGTGGCTGCTGGACTGGGGCGGCGGGCTGCTGTGGCTGGCCATCCCACCCAAGCCCGGGGCGGCGGCGGAGCTGGTGCGCGCCGTGGCGGGCCGGCATGGCGGCCGCGCCACCCTGATGCGCGCCGCCCTGGAGCTGCGCCGGACGGTGCCGGTGTTCGAGCCGGAGGAACCCGCCTTGGATGCCCTGTCCCTGCGGGTGAAGCGGGCCTTCGATCCCCAGGGGGTGCTCAACCCCGGGCGGCTGCGCGCAGAATGGTAGGGCCATGAAGACCGATTTCACCGCCGCCCAGCGCGCCGATCCCGTGATTGCCGAGGTCGATCGCATTCTGCGCAGCTGCGTCCATTGCGGCTTCTGCACGGCGACCTGCCCGACCTATCTGCTGACCGGCGACGAGCTGGACAGCCCGCGCGGACGCATCTACCTGATGAAGGACATGTTCGAGGCGGGCGGCCCGGCCGACCATACGGTGCGGGACCATCTCGACCGCTGCCTGACCTGTCTCAACTGCATGACCACCTGCCCGGCCGGGGTCGACTATGGGCATTTGGTGGAACATGGCCGCAACGCGGTGGAGGCGGCCGGCGGCCGGCCGCTCGGCGACCGCCTGCTGCGCGGCCTGCTCGCCGCCATCCTGCCCTATCGCCGGCGCTTTCGCCTGGCGCTCGGGGTCGGCCGGCTGGTCCGGCCGCTGCTCCGCCTGCTGCCGGGCCGGCTGGGGCGCTTCGACCGCATGGTCCCGCAGCGCGACCGGACGGCGCCGGTGGCCCCCGGGGCCTATCGCCCGGACGGCCCGGCCCGCTTGCGCGTCGGGCTGGTCGTCGGCTGTGTCCAGCCCGTGCTGCGGCCGGCCATCGATGCCGCGGCCCTGCGTCTGCTTACCCGGCGAGGCGCGGCGGTGACGGTCGTCGATGCCGGCTGCTGCGGCGCCTTGCCCCTGCATATGGGCCGGGCGGCGCCGGGCCGGGCCATGGCGGCCGCCCTGCTGGATCGCCTGGCCCCCGGGCTCGACCGGTTCGACGCCCTGGTCACCACGGCGTCGGGCTGCGGTTCGACCCTCAAGGACTACGCCCATCTCTTCGCCGACGACCCGGCCCGGGCCGTGGCGGCCCGGCGGTTCGCCGGGCTGGTCCGCGATATCAGCGAGGTTGTTGCCGACCTCGGCCTGGGGCCGGTTGCCGTCCCCCGGGGCCTGTCGGTCGCCTATCACGAGGCCTGCTCGCTCCAGCATGGCCAGCGCCTGCATGGCGGTGCCGGCCTGCTGGCGGCCGCCGGCTTCCAGGTCCGCCAGCCGCGGGACGGCCATCTGTGCTGCGGCTCGGCGGGGACCTATAATCTGCTGCAGCCCGCTCTGGCGGATCGCCTGGGTACCGGCAAGGCGGCCGCGCTGGCCGAAACCGGCGCAGCCGTGGTTGCCGCCGGCAATATCGGCTGCCTCACCCAGATCGCCCTGCACGGTGCCCTGCCGGCGGTTCACCTGGTCGAACTGCTGGATTGGGCGACCGGCGGGCCGGCGCCGGCGGCCCTGGCCGGCCACGACCGGACGGGCATTATGGCGACGGGTCGTCCGGCTCGGTGATGCGGGCGACGCGCAGGATATTGGTGGTGCCGGCGGTGCCGAAAGGGACCCCGGCGGTGATGACGATGAAGTCGCCCGGGGTGGCGAAGCCGTGCTTGACCGCCATTTCCCGGGCGCCGCGGACCATGTCGGCGAAATTCTGGGCGTCTTCGGTCAGCACGCAATGCAGGCCCCAGGCCAGTGCCAGGCGCCGCGCCGTCTCGATCTTGGGGGTCAGGGCCAGGATCGGCGCGTCGGGCCGTTCCCGGGCGGCGCGCAGCGAGGTCGAGCCGGTGCGGGTATAGGTGACGATGGCCGATGCCCTCAGGGTCTCGGCCACCTGGCGCGCCGCGGCGGTGATGGCGTCGGCGGCGGTTGCTTCGGGCAGGTCGCGCTGGGCGTGCAGGATGCGCTGGTAGACCACGTCCTGCATGGCCTGCTCGGCGATCCGGTTCATGGTCTTGACCGCTTCGACCGGATAGCTGCCGGCGGCCGACTCGGCCGACAGCATCACGGCATCGGCGCCGTCATAGACGGCGGTTGCCACGTCCGACACCTCGGCCCGGGTCGGCACCGCCATGGTGATCATGGACTCGAGCATCTGGGTCGCCACCACCACCGGCTTGCCGGCGGTGCGCGCCTTGGCGGTCAGGGCCTTCTGGATGCCCGGCACCGTCTCCAGCGGCAATTCCACCCCAAGGTCGCCGCGGGCAACCATGACCGCGTCGGCAGCGGCGATGATGGCGTCGATCTCGTCCAGCGCCGCGGGCTTTTCGATCTTGGCCAGGACCCCGGCGCGGCCGTCCACCAGGGCCTTCAGGGCCAGCACGTCCTCGGCCCGCTGGACGAAGGACAGGGCGATCCAGTCGACGCCGATCTCGAGCAGGAAATCCAGATCCCGGCGATCCTTGGCGGTCAGGGCGGCGAGCGGCAGCAGGGCATTGGGTACGTTGACGCCCTTGCGGTCGGACAGCCGGCCGCCTTCGATCACCCGGGTGTCGATGGCGCTGCCGTCCACGGCCGTCGCTTCGAGGCGAACCTTGCCGTCGTCGATCAGCAGGATGGTGCCGACCGTGGTGGCGGCGAAGATTTCGGGATGGGGCAGGGTGACCCGCCGGTGATCCCCGGGGGCGGGATCGAGGTCGAGGCGGAACGGCTCGCCCTTGGCCAGGGTGACCGGCCCGCCGGCGAAGGTACCGATGCGCAGCTTGGGCCCCTGCAGGTCGCCCAGGACGCCGATCGGGCGTCCGACGTCCTGCTCCACGGCCCGGATCGCGGCATAGCGCGCCCGGTGATCCTCGTGGCTGCCATGGCTCATGTTGAGGCGGAAGACGTCGGCCCCCGCGTCGAACAGGGCGCGGATCAGCGCCGGCGTCGAACTGGCGGGTCCCAGGGTGGCGATGATCTTGGCGTTGCGGTTGCGGTGCATGATGCGAATCTACCGAGCGGATGGCGACCATGCCATGTCGGATCGGTGACGGTCACGCGAACAATGGCCCTTGGCAGCGGTCACGCGGTCGCACCTCCGCCGCAGCCCCCGCTTGTTTGCTGCCCCCGCTTGTTCGCCGCCTGTGCCTGGGCTAACCAGGGGCCATGGTTCCGTCCGCTTCGCCATCGCCTTTGGTCTGGTGCCTCAGCGAGGGGTATGCGGGCATGGAGACCCAGTTGCTGGGCCTGGCCCAGGCCCTGGGGGTGGTGCCCGTGGTCAAGCGGGTGACCGTGCGCCGTCCCTGGGACTGGCTGCCCGGCCGGCTCTGGCCGTGGCCGCTGGCCGCGCCGCGCGCCGGGTCCGACCCGCTGCAACCGCCCTGGCCCGATGTCGTGCTGTCCACCGGCAATGTGGCGGCCCCCCTGGCGGTGGCGCTCCGTCGCGCCGCCGGCGGACGGCCGCGCCTGGTTCATATCCAGAACCCCAAGCTGCCGCTGGCCTGGTTCGACGTGGTGATCGCGCCGCGCCACGACCGGCTGCGCGGCGCCAATGTGATCGAGACCCGGCTGGGCCTGCACCGGGTCACCGCCGCCCGGGCCGCCGCCGCCGCGGCGGCCTGGCAGGACCGGCTCGGGCACCTGCCCCGGCCCCTGGTGGCCGTGCTGCTCGGTGGCGGCAATGGCCGCTACCGCTTCGACGCCGCGGTCGGGGCAGCCCTGGGGCAGGCGGTGGCCGCCGCCGCCCGTTCGGTCGGGGGCAGCGTCGCCGTCACCGCCTCCCGGCGCACCGACGCCGCCGCCTGGCGCGCCTTTGCCGCCGCCCTGGGTCCCGCGCCCGGTTTCCTGTGGGATGGCCGCGGCGACAATCCCTATCTTGCGCTGCTCGGTGAGGCGGACCATGTGCTGGTGACCGCGGATTCGGTATCGATGATCTCGGAAGCCCTGGTCACCGGCCGGCCGGTCCAGGTGCTCGGCCTGCCGGGTCATTCCCGGCGGCTCGGCCGCTTTGTCGACGGGCTGGTGGCGGAGGGCGCGCTTCGCCGTTTCGACGGCCGGCTCGATGGCCATGGCGGGGCGCCGATCGACGAATTGCCGCAGGTCGCGGCGGCGCTGCGGCGCCGGCTTGGTTGGCCTGCTGCAGAATTGGATTAAGATGGCCCGAACTCAGGAGACCGCCATGGACGACCTCACCCGCGACACGTTGGAGGCGGCCGCCTTCCGCCGCCTGCTCGAGCACCTCGGCAAGCGCAGCGACGTGCAGAATATCGACCTCATGACCCTGGCCGGGTTCTGCCGCAACTGCCTGTCGAACTGGCTGAAGGACGCGGCCGATGCCCAGGGGGTGCCGCTGACCAAGGAGGCCGCGCGCAGCCATGTCTATGGCATGCCCTATGAGCAGTGGAAGGCCCAGCACCAGAGCGAAGCCACGCCGGAACAGGCCGCCCGCTTCGCCGCCACCCAGGCGGCGGCCGAGCGCCATTGAACTGGTCCGACAGAGGGACTTCAACTTCGGCGCAAACCGCACTAGGGTCCCACCCCTTCGTCATTCCTGTCATCACTCAAGGGGTTGCGCCATGGCCGAAGTGGTCGGCATTGCCAGCGAACAGCTGGCCCAGATCGTCGCGCGGATCGAGCGTCTGGAAGAAGAAAAAGCGGCACTTGCCGCCGACATCCGGGAAGTCTATGCCGAGGCCAAGGGCAATGGCTTCGATACCAAGGTGCTGCGCAAGGTGATCTCCCTGCGCAAGATCGACCGGGCCGAGCGGGCCGAGATGGATGCCATCCTGGACCTCTATCTCGAAGCCCTGGGCATGGCAGGCCCTGCCTGAACGCGGCCTTGGCGGCAGGGGCCGGCACCCCCATATCGGCGTGATGAGCACGAGCGAGAGGCAATTATGAGCGAAGCGGCAAAGCGGCAGGCCCTCGGCCTGCTTCCGGTGTGGGACCTGAGCGACCTCTACCCGGGTCCGCAGTCGCCCGAGCTCGAAGCGGCGTTCGACGAGGCGGGCCGGCGTGCCGACAGCTTTGCCGGGCGATATGCCGGACAGATCGACGGCCTGTCGGGCGATGCCCTGGGCGTCGCGCTTGCCGAATATGAGCAGTTGCAGGATCTGCTGGGGCGCATCGGCTCCTATGCCGGGCTGCTTTATGCCGCGGACATGTCGAACGAGGTGATCGGCCAGTTCCACCAGACCGCCCAGGAGCGGCTGACCGATATCTCCTCGACCCTGCTGTTCTTCACCCTCGAACTGAACCGGCTGGACGACGCTGCGCTGGCGGCGAAGCTCGACCAGTCCGAACGGCTGTCGCATTACCGGCCCTGGCTGCGCGACCTGCGGGCCTTCCGGCCGCATCAGCTGTCGGACGAGGTCGAAAAGCTGCTCCACGAAA
>JAJFJE010000179.1 GCA_021774355.1 Alphaproteobacteria bacterium | reverse complement strand
GGTCATCGCCGTCGGCGTGCTGATCCCCGTGGCCAATTTCGACAATGCCCTGGACCGCTGGATGCGCGCCACCTTCGACGTCTCGACCGGGCTGCTGCTGTCCGGGACCATCGCCGCCCTGGTCTTTGCCTATCTGGTGCGGTTCCTGGCCATTGCCTTCAACAGCGTCGAGGCCGGCCTGGCCAAGGTCACGCCCAACATGGACGCTGCCGCCCGCAGTCTCGGCCAGACGCCGGCGGCCACCCTGCGCCGGGTCCATCTGCCCATGATGGGGGCGAGCCTGGCCACCGCCGGCCTGCTGATCCTGGTCGACGTCATCAAGGAACTGCCGGCGACCCTGATCATGCGACCATTCAACTTCGACACTTTGGCGGTAAAGACCTTCGAACTGGCCAGCGACGAACGGCTGGCCGAGGCGGCGCTGCCGGGGCTCGCCATCCTTGCCTGCGGCATCGTGCCCGTGATCGTGCTCAGCCGGACCATCGCCCGGGCCCGCCCGGGTGCCGGAAGGCGGCCGGCATGACCGTCCCGCCGCGTCTGGCCCTGGAGCGGCTGAGCCATCGGTTCGGCGAGCGGCTGGCAGTCGACGCCCTCGACCTCGACATCGCCGAGGGCGAGGTGGTGTGCCTGCTCGGCCCGTCGGGCTGCGGCAAGACCACCACGTTGCGCCTTGCCGCCGGCCTGGAGCGGGTCCAGGAGGGCCGCATCCGCATCGCCGGCCAGGTGGTCGCGGGCGCGGGGCGGGCGCTTCCGCCCGAACGACGCCATGTCGGGCTGATGTTCCAGGACTATGCCCTGTTCCCCCATCTGTCGGTGATCGAGAATGTCGCCTTCGGCCTGTCCGGCCGGAGCGACGGCAGGCTCGACCGGGCCCGTGCCGCCCTGGCCAAGGTCGGCCTTGCGGGGCGGGCCGACGCCTTTCCCCACATGCTGTCCGGCGGCGAGCAGCAGCGGGTGGCCCTGGCCCGCGCCCTGGCGCCGGGGCCCCAGGTCATGCTGATGGACGAGCCCTTTTCCGGGCTCGATATCCGGCTGCGCGATCAGGTGCGGGACGACACCCTCGCTTTGCTCGAGGCGGCCGGGACCGCGGTGCTGCTGGTTACCCATGATCCCGAGGAAGCGATGCGCATGGCGAACCGGATCGCCCTGATGCGCGCCGGCCGGATCGTCCAGTTGGGCCCCCCGGCGGCGCTCTACGACCATCCGGTCGATGCCGGGGCGGCCCGCTTCTTCGCCGAGGCCAGCGCCATTCCGGCGACGGTCCGCGGCGGCCGGGTCGATTCGCCGTTCGGACCCCTGGCGGCGCCCACCCTGGCCGATGGCGCGGCCGCCGAGATTCTGATCCGGCCCCATGCCTTGCGCCTTGTCGATCGGGGCGGTGCCGAGGCGCGGGTGACGCGCTGCCGTCGCCTTGGGCCCGACAGCCTGATCGACCTGGAACTTGGCGGCGGCCTGGCCCTCAGCCTGCGGGCGCCGGTTCTTGCCCTGGAACCGGGGGAAATGGTGTCGCTGGGGCTGGACCCGGCCCAGGTCTTCGTCTTCCCTGCGGTAAATGGCTGAGGGCGACGTGGCGTTCTGTGCGTTGCGTCATTGGGGGGCATGGGGCAATATCCCGCCCGTCGGCGCAAGGTCCGTCCGTTAAGTGCGCAATCGAGGAGCGGTGACGATGGGTGGTTTGAGCTGGATCCATTGGCTGATCGTCATCGCCTTGGTCATGGTGCTGTTCGGCGGCCGCGGCAAGATTTCCGAGCTGATGGGCGATGTCGCCAAAGGCATCAAAAGCTTCCGCAAGGGCATGGCCGACGAGCCGCCACCCGGTCCGACAGCAAATGGCGACCGGCCCAAGGTGACTGCCGACGGCAAGCCCGAGCCGATGCAGCAGAATCAGGACCAGCACAAGGTCTAGGACCCCGGGGCCCGTGGCCCCGGAACGGGTGATTGCATGTTCGACCTCGGCTGGTCCGAAATCCTGGTAATCGGTGTGGTCGCCCTGGTGGTCGTCGGACCCAAGGACCTGCCCAACCTGCTGCGCATGGCCGGTCGCGCCGTGCGCCAGGCCCGGGGGGTTGCCCGCAACTTCCAGGGCGCCATGGACCAGATGCTGCGCGAAAGCGAACTGGCCGACCTGAAGCGCGAATTCAACCGCGACCTTGGCGCCGACGATGTCGCGACGCCGCGCATCCAGCCGCCCCAGCCGACGCCGCCCCAAGCAGCGCCGCCGCCTGAAGAAGAGGACGAGCCTGAGCCTGAGCCCGAGGTGACGGCCGAGGCCGAGGCGGAGAGGCCGCCGCCATCGGCGACCCCGGCCGAAGGGCCGCGCTGAGATGGCCGCACCAAACGCCCGCGACGCCGAAGACGCGGAAATCGAAGGCAGCCGTGCGCCCCTGATGGAGCACCTGACGGAGTTGCGCCGGCGCCTGATCTATTGCGTGGTGGCACTGCTCGTCGCGACCATCGGCTGCTACCTGGTCGCAGAGCACATCTACGCCTTCCTGACCCATCCCCTGTTCGAGGCGATGGGCGCCAATGCCGCCAGCCGCCGGATGATCTATACCGACCTGACCGAGGCCTTCTTCACCTATCTGAAGCTGGCCTTTTTCGGCGGCGCCTTCATCACCTTTCCGGTGATCGCCTCGCAGCTCTACATGTTCGCCGCACCGGGCCTGTATCGCAACGAACGGCACGCGTTCCTGCCGTTTCTGGTGGCCACGCCGGTGCTGTTCCTAATCGGCGCGGCGCTGCTCTACTACCTGATCTTCCCGCTCGCCTGGCACTTCTTCCTGCAGTTCGAGGCGCCGGGCGGCGAGGGCACCCTGGCCATTCAGCTCGAGCCCAAGGTGAACGAGTATCTCAGCCTGGTGATGACGCTGATCTTCGCCTTCGGCATCGCCTTCCAACTGCCGGTGGTGCTGACTCTGCTGGGCCGGGCCGGGATCGTCACCTCGGCCATGCTGGCCGGCAAGCGGCGTTACGCCGTGGTCGCGGTCTTCATCTTCGCGGCGGTGGTCACGCCGCCCGACGCCATCAGTCAGGTCAGCCTCGCCCTGCCGATGCTGCTGCTCTACGAGGGCTCGGTTCTGCTGATCCGGATCATGGAAAAGCGCCGCGACGCTGCCCGGGCGGCCGCCGCGGAAGACGACGCGGGCGACGGCACGGACGAAGCAGCTGGGGGCGGGGACGATCGTCCCGGGCAATAAGCCGGATCGGGACTGGACGACGGCGCCCCGGGCTCCCTATAAGTGCCGTGCCGAGACCAGCTGTCCTCCGGATTCCCATGCATGATGTGAAGTTCCTTCGCGACGATCCTGCCGGCTTCGACCGGGCATTTACGCGTCGCGGCCTGGCCCCGGTGGCCGAAGGGTTGCTGAGCCTCGATCAGGCGCGGCGCACCGTCCAGGCGGACCTCCAGGAGTTGCAGGCCCGGCGCAACGAAGCCTCGCGCCAGATCGGCCGGGTGAAGGGCCAGGGCGGCGACGCCAGCGCCATGCTGGCCGAGGTGGCCAGCCTGAAAGCGGCGATCCAGGCGGCCGAGGACGAAGACCGGCGCCTGGCCGACGAACTCGAACGGCGCCTGGCCGGGCTGCCCAATCTTCCGGCGCCCGAGGTGCCGGAAGGCGGCGAGGACTGCAATCAGGAAGTCCGCCGCTGGGGCACGGTCCGGCGGGAGACCGGGGCGGCCCATGACGCGATCGGCGAAGCCGCCGGCCTGATGGACTTCGCGGCCGCGGCGCGCATGTCGGGCGCCCGCTTTGTCGTCCTCAAGGGGGCGCTGGCCCGGCTCGAACGGGCGCTGGCCAGCTTCATGCTCGATCTTCATACCGGGGAATTCGGCTATACCGAGATTGCCCCGCCGCTCCTGGTGCGGGACGAGGCCGCCTATGGCACGGGGCAATTGCCCAAATTTGCCGAAGACCTGTTTCACACGACCAATGGCTATTGGCTGATCCCCACGGCGGAACTGCCCCTGACCAACCTGGTCCGCGAGCAGATCCTCGACGAGGCCGAACTGCCCCTGCGGTTTACCGCCTGGACGCCGTGCTTCCGCTCGGAAGCGGGGGCGGCCGGGCGCGACACCCGCGGCATGATCCGCCAGCATCAGTTCTCCAAGGTGGAACTGGTGTCGATCACCACGCCGGAGCAGGCAGCCGCCGAGCATGAGCGGATGACCGCCTGCGCCGAGGCGGTCCTGCGGCGTCTCGACCTGCCCTACCGGGTGGTGCTCCTGGCCGCCGGCGACATGGGCTTTTCGGCGACCAAGACCTATGACCTCGAGGTCTGGCTGCCGGGCCAGCAGGCCTATCGCGAGATTTCCAGCTGCTCCAACTGCGGCGATTTCCAGGCCCGGCGCATGGCGGCGCGCTATCG
>JAJFJE010000178.1 GCA_021774355.1 Alphaproteobacteria bacterium | reverse complement strand
AGGGCGGCACCGTCCAGGTCATTCCCCATGTCACCGACGCCATCAAGGACTTCGTCCTGGCCGATACCGAGGGCACCGACTTCATCCTGGTGGAAGTGGGCGGGACGGTCGGCGACATCGAAAGCCTGCCATTCCTCGAAGCGATCCGTCAGCTGGGCAACGACTTGCCCCTGCACCACGCGGTCTATGTCCATCTGACCCTGGTTCCCTATATCCCCTCTGCCGGGGAGCTGAAGACCAAGCCGACCCAGCATTCGGTCAAGGAACTGCGCTCGATCGGCATCCAGCCCCAGATCATCCTGTGCCGTTCGGACCGCGAAGTGCCCGAATCCGAACGGCGCAAAATTGCCCTGTTCTGCAATGTCCGCCCCGACTGCGTGATTCAGGCCCTGGATGTCGGCTCGATCTACGAAGTTCCGCTCAGCTATCACGCCGAGAAGTTCGACGATCGTATCCTCGAGGCCTTCGCCCTGACGGCAGCGCCGCCGGACCTGACCCGCTGGCAGGAGATCCACCGCCGCGCCACCCAGCCGGAAGGCGAGGTGCGGATCGCGGTGGTCGGCAAGTATACCGGCCTCAAGGATGCCTATAAGTCGCTCGCAGAGGCGCTGTATCACGGCGGCATCGCCAATAATGTCCGGGTGGTGCTCGACTGGATCGAAGCGGAAGTGTTCGAGCAGGAGGACGCGGTCGCCCGGTTGGAGGCGGTCGACGGCATTCTGGTCCCGGGCGGTTTCGGCAAGCGCGGCGTCGAGGGCAAGATCGCCGCCGCCGGCTTCGCCCGCCAGCACCGGGTGCCCTATTTCGGCATCTGCTTCGGCATGCAGATCGCGGTGATCGAGGCCGCCCGCCATCTCGCCGGGATGAACGACGCCAGTTCCACCGAGTTCGGCGCGTGCGCCGACCCGGTGGTCGGGTTGATGACCGAATGGCTGCGCGGCAATGTCGTCGAGCAGCGCAGCGCCGACGGCGATCTGGGCGGCACCATGCGCCTGGGCGCTTATGACGCACGGCTAAAGCCGACAAGCCGGGTTGCCGAAATCTACGGTTCGACGGACATCAGTGAGCGCCATCGCCACCGCTACGAGGTCAATATCAATTATGTCCCGCGGCTGGAACAGCATGGGCTGGCGTTTTCCGGCCTGTCGCCCGACGGCCAGCTCCCGGAGATCGTCGAGATCCCCGACCATCCCTGGTTCATCGGCGTGCAGTTCCATCCGGAGCTGAAATCAAAACCCTTCGAGCCCCACCCCCTGTTCGCGTCGTTCATCCGCGCTGCCGTCGAACAGTCCCGCCTGGTGTGAGCCGGCCTGCCGGTCCCCAGACCCATCATCCGAGGAATCACCATGAGCGCCATCGCCGATATTCATGCCCGCGAGATTCTCGACAGCCGGGGCAATCCGACGGTCGAGGTGGATGTGGTGCTGGAAAGCGGTGCCGAGGGCCGGGCAGCGGTCCCCTCGGGGGCGTCGACCGGTGCCCATGAGGCGAATGAGAAGCGCGACGGTGGCAGCCGCTATGGCGGCAAGGGGGTCCAGCAGGCGGTTGCGGCGGTCAACGGCGAGATCTTCGACGCCCTGGCCGGCCAGGACGCCTATGACCAGATCCGCCTCGACCGCAGCCTGATCGAACTGGATGGGACCCCGAACAAGGCCCGTCTCGGGGCCAATGCCATCCTGGGCGTCTCCCTGGCCCTGGCCAAGGCCGCCGCGGTCGACCAGGGGGTGCCGCTCTACCGCTATCTGGGCGGCCCCATGGCCCGGGTTCTGCCGGTGCCGATGATGAACATCATCAATGGCGGCGCCCATGCCGACAACCCGATCGACGTTCAGGAATTCATGATTCAGCCGGTTGCCGCCGCGACCATGGCCGATGCCGTGCGCATGGGCGCCGAGATCTTTCACTGCCTGAAGGCCGAGCTGAAGGCCGCCGGCCATGCCACCAATGTCGGCGACGAGGGCGGCTTCGCGCCCAATTTGAACGGCACCCGTGCGGCCCTGGATTTCGTCATGGCGGCGATCGAGAAGGCCGGCTACAAGCCCGGGGCCGAGGTCACGCTGGCGCTCGACGCAGCTTCAACCGAATTCTTCAAGGATGGTATCTATCACCTTGATGGAGAAGGAAAAAAGCTCGACGGCGTGGGTTTAGCGGACTATTGGAAGTCGCTGGTGGAGGCCTATCCGATCGTATCCATCGAGGACGGCATGGCCGAGGATGACTGGGATGGCTGGAAGGCCCTGACCGTGGCGGTCGGCAGCCGTTGCCAGCTGGTCGGCGATGATCTCTTCGTAACCAATCCCAGCCGCCTGGCGCGGGGCATCGCGGCCGGCGTCGCCAATTCGATCCTGGTCAAGGTCAACCAGATCGGCACCCTGACCGAGACGCTGGAAGCGGTCGACATGGCCCACCGGGCCGGCTACACGGCGGTGATGTCCCATCGTTCGGGCGAGACCGAGGATTCGACCATTGCCGACCTGGCGGTGGCGACCAATTGCGGGCAGATCAAGACCGGCTCGCTCGCCCGGTCCGACCGGACCGCGAAATACAACCAGTTGATCCGCATTGCCGAGGAACTGGGCGACGTCGCCCATTATGCCGGCCGCTCGATCCTGCGCGGCTGACGGCGCACGAGCGCCGAACCCTCCCCACCCTGTCGTCATTCCCGCCGGCGGCTCTGCCCCTTTCTCGTCATTCCCGACTGCGGCTCCGCCACCCACTCGTCATTCCCGACGGCGGCCCCTCCACCCTTTCGTCATTCCCGACGGCGCCCGCGGCGCCGATCGGGAATCTTTCTCCCGCCGGTCAGGATCCCCGCTCGGCGGGCCTGCGGCCCTTGGCGGGGATGACGAGGGAGGGGGTCGGGGGAAGCGGGGTGCCGGCGGCCCCGCCACCCTGTCGTCATTCCCGACGGCGGCCCCTCCACCCTTTCGTCATTCCCGACGGCGCCCGCGGCGCCGATCG
>JAJFJE010000177.1 GCA_021774355.1 Alphaproteobacteria bacterium | reverse complement strand
GATGCCGCCGCCGCAGCCGGTGCCGATGATCACCCCGAAAACACACCGGGCGCCGCGGCCGGCGCCGTCCGAGGCCTCGGACAGGGCGAAGCAGTCGGCGTCGTTGGCCAGGCGTACCGGGCGCCCCAGGGCCGTTTCCAGGTCGTCCCCGAAGGGCCGGCCGATCAGGCATTGGGTGTTGGAATTCTTGATCCGCCCGCTGTGCGGCGACAGTGCGCCCGGGCAGGCAAGCCCGACCGTGCCCATGGTCCCGAGACGGCTTTCGACGCCCTCGACCAGGCCGGCGATGGCCCGCACGATGGCCGGATAGTCGTCCTGCGGTGTGGCCACCCGTTCGCGGGCCATGACCGCCCCGCCGCGGTCCAGGGCCACGATCTCGATCTTGGTGCCGCCCAGATCGATGCCGAGCCGCAGGCCGGATCCGGGTGTCGTCATGGTCAATAGCCCAGACGGTCCAGTTCGGCTTCGATCAGGCGCCGGGCCTCGATCCAGTCATCGACCCGGTGGGTGCAATGTTCCGCCGGGCCGATCAGTTTCTGCAGGCGGCCATCGGCGACGAAATGCAGTCGCATCACCTGGGGCGCCGCCATCGCCACCGACATGTGGTTACGCGGGATATCGTCCAGGAAGAACACCGGCGCGGCGACCCGCTCGGCCATGTGGCGCACGGCGGCGCCCTTGAGGCCGGTATTGACCACGACCGGAAAGGCCATGCCGTTCAGTTCCAGGGCCTGCTCGCGCGCCTCGCGGGCCCAGTCCGGCAGGTTGCTGAGAACCACGATCTGCGCCCGAAGGCTGAGCGCCGCCAGGGCGGCGGCGGCCCCTGGAACCGCCTTCATGATTGCCGTGCGCTCGCGGAAGAAGCCGTCCAGCAGGACCGCCGCGGCCTCGGCGGTCGCCATCGCGCCGCTGCCCGCGACCTTGACGTTGCCGATCAGGGCAAAGGAGGTGAGGTCGAGATAATGGCCATGATCTTCGAGATAGGCTTCGAAGCCCTCGAGGAAGAAGAACAGGACCTCGTCGGCGTCGGTAACCACCAGCGGGCGGCCCGGCTCGAGCACCAGGGCGTCCAGTTGCGGCCGCACCAGATCGTGCAGGTCGGACATCACAGGGCGCCCCGGTCGCCGCTGTCGCCGCCGGGCAGGGCGGCCCTCGCCCGCAGCGGCTCGTCCGGCTTCAGCCCGGCCTCGGCGGCAAAGCCGAGCACCCGGGCGTCGTCGCCCAGGAGGAAGTCCAGCACCCCGCCCAGCACGGCGGGGTCGCCCGCCGCCTGCCGCAGATCGCCTTCGCCGAGGCCGCTTTCGCCCAGGAAGCGGCCCAGCAGATCGGCGTCGCCGGCCACATAGCCGAGGGCCAGCAGGGCAATGGTTTCGGCGCGGTCGCGGTGCAAGAGGCTCTCCCGTGGCGCTTCAGCGGATGGTGATCCAGGTGGTTTTCAACTGGGTATATTTCGCAATGGCATGGAGCGAGCGGTCGCGGCCGAAGCCTGATTGCTTGAAGCCGCCGAACGGGGCGGTGATGTCGTCCTCGTCCCAGCCATTCACCCAGACCAGGCCGGCGCGCAGGGCCTTGGCGGTCTTCAGGGCCTTGTTGATGTCGCGGGTCCAGACGGCGGCGGCCAGGCCATAGATGGTGTCGTTGCCGATGCGGATGGCGTCGTCTTCGTCGGTAAAGCTGATGGTCGACAGCACCGGCCCGAAAATCTCCTCCTGGGCGATCCGGGCCTTGGGGTCGACATTGTCGAACACGGTCGGCTCGATGTAGTAGCCGCCGCTCGCCTCGTGGGCGCGGGTGCCGCCCATGCGCAAGGTGGCGCCCTCGGCCTTGCCGGCCTCGATATAGCCCAGCACCCGGTCCATCTGGCCGCGGTCGACCATGGCGCCCATGGCGGTCTTGGGGTCGAGCGGGTTGCCCGGGCGCAGCCGCTGGGCGACCGCCATCAGCCGCTCGAGGAAGGCCTCCTTGATCGAGGCATCGACCAGCAGGCGCGAGCCGGCGGTGCAGACCTCGCCCTGATTATAGAAGATTGCGAAGGCCGCCTTCTTGGCCGCCAGGTCGAGGTCGGGGCAGTCGGCCATGATGATATGTGGCGACTTGCCGCCGCATTCCAGGCTGACCGCCTTCATGTTCGAGCGCCCGGCATATTCCAGGAAATACTTTCCGACCTGGGTCGAGCCGGTGAAGGTCAGGGCATCGACGTCCATGTGCAGGCCAAGGGCCGCCCCCGCGGTCTCGCCAAAGCCGGGGACGACGTTGAAGACGCCGTCCGGCAGGCCGGCCTCGACCGCCAGTTCGGCGATGCGCAGCGCGGTCAGGGGGCTCTGCTCGGCCGGTTTCAGGACCACCGAATTGCCCGCCGCGAGCGCCGGGCCGAGCTTCCACGAGGACATCAGCAGTGGGAAATTCCAGGGCACCACGGCGCCGACGACGCCGACCGGCTCGCGGGTGATCAGGCCCAACTGGTCGGGGCCGGTCGGTGCGATCTCGTCATAGACCTTGTCGATCGCCTCGGCATACCACTGCAGGCAGTTGAGGGTGACCGGCAGGTCGACCCCGGTGGTATCCCGGATCGGTTTGCCGACATCCAGGGTTTCCAGGAGGGCAAGCTCGTCGGCGTGCGCGCGCAGCAGGGCGACCCATTTCAGCAGTACCCGCTTGCGCTTGGCCGGGGCCAGGCGGGACCAGGATCCGGCCTCGAAGGCCCGGCGGGCGGACTTGACCGCCAGGTCGATATCGGCGGCGTCGCCCTCGGCCACCTGGGCCAGCACGCTGCCGTCGATCGGTGAGACGCAGTCGAAGGTCTTGCCCGAGCGGGCCGGCACGAAGCGGCCGTCAATGAAGGCCTGGGTGCGATAGTCCAGGGTCGCCTTGCGCGCCTGCCAGTGTTCGAGGGTGAGTGCGGCGGCCATCAAGTCCTCCAAACCGTGAAACGCAAACGGCGGCGCCCTGGGCGCCGCCGCTCACCATAGATCGCCCGGCAGCGCCGAGGCGTGCTATTTGATCTTGGCTTCCTTGAACTCGACGTGACGACGCACGACCGGATCGTACTTCTTCAGCACCATCTTTTCCGTCTTGGTGCGGGGGTTCTTCTTGGTGACGTAGAAATATCCGGTGTCCGCGGTGCTGACGAGACGGAGCTTCAACGTGGTCGGCTTGGCCATAATGCACTCCACCGGCGCGGCCTGGCCGCACCCTGTCGAAAACGAACCGCGAAAATAGCCGTCGCGCCGCGCCTGTCAAGGGCAGCGTGGCCGCTGCCGGGACGGCCAGGGGGAAAGCTGCCCCTTTGGATCGTCATTCCCGCCGGCGCGCAGCGCAGAGCGGGAACCCTGGCTGGCCGGGTGAGCGCCCTGTGCCCGGAAGATCCCGGCTCGGCAGGCCTGCGGCCCTGGGCCGGGATGACGACAGTTTTGGATCGTCATTCCCGCCGGAGCGCAGCGCAGAGCGGGAACCCTGGGCGGCCGGGGGGAGCGCCCCGCCCCCAGCGCTGCCGCGAAATTGTCGTCGTCAAGCCCGGCCAGCCGCAGGTCGGTGGCCACGTCCGGCTGGCCTGGGACAGGCTGGGGAGGGCGGAACCGGTCGAGGGCGGAACCGGGAGGCTGTCGCGCGGCCGCTAACGCCGCCACAGCCGGGCCAGGCCCAGCACGATCGCCCACAGGCCGAAGGGTGGGATCAGGCCGGTCAGGTAGATTCGCACGGCGCCCAGTCCGGGCTGGGTCTCGAACAGATGGGTGATCAACCACAGGCCCAGAAGGATGCCGCCGATTCCGGCCCAGAAGGCCAGGCGGCGCGGCCGGTCGATCGTTGTCATAAGGCTCTCCTCCGGCACGACAAGTCGCCGCAGGGCGTGGCCGACCGGGCGACGATCCTCTAAGGTGCGCGCCGGTGCAAGAGAGGCGTAACATCATGGCGATCGCCCAAGCCGGCGCGGCCGGCCGTCGTGCAACATCGGATCAGCGGCCGGTCGCATGGTGGCTGTTCGCTGTGTCGCTGCTGCTGCTGGCCATGGTCGTGCTGGGTGGCGTCACCCGCCTGACCAATTCCGGCCTGTCGATTACCGAATGGAAGCCGCTGACCGGCGCCCTGCCGCCCCTGTCCGAGGCGGCCTGGACGGCTGAATTCGACAAATATCAGGGCATTCCGGAATATCAGCTGATCAATAAGGGGATGGGGCTCGACGGCTTCAAGCGCATCTATTGGTACGAGTGGAGCCATCGCCTGCTGGGGCGGGCGATCGGCCTGGCCTTTGCGCTGCCCTTTCTGTGGTTCCTGCTGCGCGGCCGGCTGGAACGGCCGATGGCCTGGCGCCTGGCGGGCATCCTGGTGCTGGGCGGCAGCCAGGGCGCCCTTGGCTGGTTCATGGTCATGTCCGGCTTGAGCGACCGGGTCGATGTCAGCCAGTACCGGCTGGCCGCCCATCTCGCCCTGGCTTTCACCATCCAGGCCGCAACCTTCTGGACGGCGCTCGACCTGTGGCGGCCGGGCCTGGCCGGCCAGCGCGTCGCCTGGCCGGCCGTGGCCGTGGCGGCCCTGGTCTTCGTGCAGGTGATCCTGGGGGCCTTTGTCGCCGGCACCGATGCCGGCTTCGCCTATAATAGCTGGCCCTTGATGGATGGGGACTGGGTTCCGGCGGGCCTGCTGACTCACCGTCCGGTGTGGCTCGACCCGTTCGAGAACACCATCACCATCCAGTTCCTCCACCGCCATTTCGCCCTGGTGGTCGGGGCGGCGGCGTTCGGCCTGTGGCAGGCGGCACGGCGGCAGGCCCCGGCCGCCGCCGACCTGGTCCTGGCGGCGGTGGCGGTGCAGATCCTCATGGGCATCGCCACCCTGGTCCTGGTGGTGCCGATCTGGCTGGGCGCCCTGCACCAGGCCATGGCCTTCCTGCTGTTCACCGCCAGCCTGAACCTCGCCCACAGGTTGCGCCGGCCGTGAGCGCCGCGGTCATGCTTTATGTCACCATGCCGGACGAAGCGTCGGCGCTGGCCGTGGCCGCCACCCTTGTCGACGAGCGGCTGGCCGCCTGCGGCAATGTTCTGCCCCAGATGCAGGCGGTCTACCGCTGGCACGGACAGGTCGAGCGCGCCGCCGAGGCGGTCCTGATCGTCAAGACCACGGCGGCCCTTGCGGCCGGCGCGGCGGCGCGGATCGTCGCCCTGCACCCCGATCAATTGCCCTGTGTGGTGACCCTGCCGATCATCGGCGGAAATCCCGCCTTCCTGGCCTGGATCGCGGACGAGACGACGCCGCCGGTCCCGTAAGGGGGCGGCCGCAGCCGCCCCTTGATCGTGCCCCGGACGGGCCGGGCAAAGCGCGCCGGTCAGGCGAAGATGAATGAATCGGCCTTCAGCGTGTGGTACTCGACGCCGGTGAAAGTGATGCGCAGATTGCCCACTTCCAGTGTGGCATCGTCGCTCTGGTTGGAGTCGAGGTAATCCTTCAGCTCCGCATAGGTGTCGATATTGCCCAGGTCGAGGACGACCTTGTCGGTGCCCACCTGGAAGTCGGTGATGGTGTTCCTGCCGTCGCCGAAGGTGAAGGAGAACTTGTCCACGCCGGAGCCGCCGGTCATGCGGTCATTGCCTTCGCCGCCGATCAAGGTGTCGTTGCCGCTGCCGCCTTCGAGCAGGTCGTTGCCGGCCCCGCCATCCAGGATATCGTTGCCGGCATCGCCCTGCAGGTGGTCGTTGCCGTCCTCGCCATAGAGCTTGTCGCTGCCATTGCCGCCGAGCAGGTAGTCGCCGTCGTCGCGGCCGTACAGGGAATCGTTGCCGCTGTTGCCGACCAGCCGGTCGCCGGAGGCAGTGCCGACGATCTTGTTGGCAAGGCTGTTTCCGGTCAGGACCAGACCTTTCGAGCCGGTGGCCGTCAGATTCTCCACATTGTCGGTCAGGGTGTAGGAGATCGACGACTTCACGGTATCCCGGCCACCATCGGCGTCCTCGATGACGTCGGTGTTGGAGTCGGCGATGATGTAGGTATCGTTGCCGTCGCCGCCGATCAGGATGTCGCTGCCCGACCCGCCATCCAGCGTGTCGTTGCCGTCGCCGCCCTCCAGCCGGTCGTTGCCCGAGCCGCCATAGAGCTTGTCGTTTCCAGTACCGCCATAGAGCTTGTCGTTGCCGCTATTGCCCTTGAGGATGTCGTCACCGCCATTGCCGCGGATGACGTCATTGGCCGAACCGCCGGACAAGGACTCGGAACTGTTGGTGCCGTTCAAGGTAGCCATGGGTCTTGTCTCTTCTGTTGACGGAGTCCGTCGCCGCCCCACGGGCAGGACGTTCTGCCAAATACACTGCGGAATCAGGATGGTTAACTCTCCGTCTGTCAATCACCGACCAGCCCCTATTTGAATCTTCCGCCAATTTGGCAGCGTCTTGTTCAGGGCAGCTGTGTTTGTCGCGCATTTTGGTGTGACCGCCGCCGCCGCTATGGTGAGGCGCGACAAGCGATGGAGTATGCGTTGACGGTTTCGACAGCGGCCCCCTCGGGCAACGCCCTGGGCATGGCCTTCGGCAGCGTGGCGCACCTCTATACCCACCTGTTCACGTTGCTGTTCGCGACCGCCAGCCTGGCGATCCAGCGCGACTGGCAGGTCGACTATTCCGTCCTTGCGGCCGCCAACGTGCCCATGTTCGTTCTGTTCGGGGGCGGCGCCCTGCCCGCCGGGTGGCTCGGCGACCGCTGGTCCGCACCGGGCATGATCGCGATTTTCTTCATCGGGATCGGCGGTGCCGCGATCTTCACCGGCTTTGCCCCGAACCTGTTGTGGCTGACCGTCGGGCTGGCCCTGATCGGCCTGTTCGCTTCGATCTACCACCCGGTGGGGATCGCCTGGCTGGTCCGCAACGCGCGCAACCGCGGCCGGGCCCTGGGCATTAACGGCATTTTCGGGTCGCTGGGCACCGCCGGCGCCGCCCTGGCCGCCGGCTATCTGGCCGAGCGCTATGGCTGGCGGGCGGCGTTCTGGGTTCCGGGGGCGGTGTCCCTGGCAACCGGGCTGGTCTTCGTCACGCTGCTCCTGGCCGGCCGGGTCGCCGACGCCGAGCATGACGTATCGCCCGACCCGGCGCCCAGCCGCCAGGATGCCCGGCGGACCTTCTGGGTGCTGTTCGTCACCATGCTGATGACCGGACTGGTCTATCAGGCGACGGCCATCGGCCTGCCCAAGATCTTCGAAGAGCGGGCGGGCGGGCTGATCCAGGGCAGTTTCGGGGTCGGCATCCTGGTGTCGATCGTCTACACGGTCTCGGCCTTCACCCAATATATCGGTGGCGAACTGGTCGATCGCTATGCGCCGCGCACGGTCTATCTGGTGGTTCAGGTGCTGCAGATCCCGGCGATCGTCGGGGCGATCTATGTGGGCGGTCCGGCGCTGGTCGCCATGGCCATGGTGATGGTGTCCTTTGCCGTGGTCGGACAGCCCGCGGAAAATACCCTGCTGGCCCGCTATACCCCGGCAAAATGGCGCGGCCGCGCCTTTGGCGCGAAATTCGTCGTGACCCTCGGCGTGTCCTCCCTGGGGGTGGCGCTGGTCCCGGCGATCCACTACCTCACCGGCTCCCTTGACGGGCTGCTGGTGGCGCTGGCGCTGTTCTGTACCATTGCGGCGCTCGCCTGCCTGGCGCTGCCGGTCGATCGCAAGCCGAGGGCTGCGGTGCGGCCTGCCCCGGCGGAATAACGCGGCCCTCACCCCGCGGCGGCGCGGCGATATTCGATCTTGGGGCAGCGGTCCATGACCACGGCGAGGCCCGCCGCCTCGGCCCGGGCGCAGGCGGCGGGGTCGCTCAGCCCGAGTTGCAGCCAGACCGCCCGGGCACCGATCGCGATGGCCTCGTCGACCACGCCGGGAACGGCATCGGCCGCGCGGAAGATGTCGACCAGGTCGACCGGCTCGGGAATCGCGGCGAGGCTGGCATAGCAGGCCTGACCCAGGATGGTCTTGCCCGCCTGCCCGGGGTTGACCGGGATCACCCGGTGGCCCCGCTGCAGCAGGAAGGCCATGACGTCGTTGGCCGGCCGGGCCGGGTTTGGGCTGGCGCCGACCAGGGCGATCACCCGCGACCGGCGCAGGATGTCCAGCGCGCGGTCGGCCTCCGGCGGATAGGGCATGGGCCGGGTTCCTAGCGGTCCGACCACAGGGCCGGGCGTCGTTCGAGAAACGCCGAAATGCCTTCGCGGGCGTCTGCGGCTGCCATGTTCTGCGCCATGATCTCGGCCGTTTCGGCATAGGCGATGGCCAGCGGCTGGTCGATCTGCCGATAGAAGGCCCGCTTGCCGAGGGCGACCACCGCCGCCGGCTTGGCAGCCAGCGCTTCGGCGAGATCGTCGACCGCAACAGCCAGATCGTCATCGCCGACGACCCGGTTGACCAAGCCCCAGGCGGCCGCGGTTGCGGCGTCGATGGCGTCGCCGGTCAGCAGCATCTCCATCGCGTGTTTGCGCGCCACGGCGCGGGTCACGGCGACCATGGGGGTCGAGCAGAACAACCCGATATTGACCCCCGGGGTGGCGAAGCGGGCGCTGCCCGCGGCCACCGCCAGGTCGCAACTGGCGACCAGCTGGCAGCCGGCGGCGGTGGCGACGCCCTGGACCTTGGCGACGACCGGCTGGGGCAGGGCGATGATCTGCTGCATGACCGCGGCGCAATCGGCGAACAGGCGCTTCAGCGCCGCCGGATCGTGCAGATCGCGTAGTTCTCGCAAGTCGTGGCCGGCGCAGAAGGCGGCGCCCCTGGCCGCCAGGATGACCACTTTCAGCCCGGCGGTTCGGGCAATACCGGTGAAGGCGTCGGCCAGGGCAGCCACCATCTCCCGCGACAGGGCATTGCGGCTCGCCGGCCGGTTCAGGGTAACGGTCGCCACCGGCCCGCGACGGTCGACCAGGACGGGCGGGGCGGCTTGGGTGGCGCGGGGCATGGCGGCGGTGGTCATCGGCGGTCTCCGTGGCGCGTCCCAGCCTGCCGGAGCGGCGGCGGGCCGACAAGACCTGCGATGGCGGCAGGGCGCCCCCGCCCAGACGCGCCTTTTCACCGGTCCCGGCTTCGGGCAAGCATGGGCGACCATGTCAAGGACCCAAGGAATGATCGACCTCTATACCGCCCGCACCCCCAACGGCCGCAAGGCATCGATCATGCTGGAGGAACTGGGCCTGCCCTATACCGTCCACTTCGTCGATCTGTCGAAGGGCGAGCAACTGGCCCCGGCCTTCCTGGCCCTTAACAGCAACAACAAGATTCCGGTAATCACCGACCGGGACAATGGCCTGACGCTGGCGGAATCGGGCGCTATCCTGGTTTATCTGGCCGACAAGACCGGGCGCCTGCTGGCCCCCTTCGGCAGCCTCGAGCGCCAGATCCAGTTGCAATGGCTGTTTTTCCAGATGGCGTCCATCGGGCCCATGATGGGCCAGCTATTCCACTTCCGGAACTATCAGGGCGACAGCCAGCCCTATCCGTTGGAGCGCTTCGGCACCGAAGTCCGGCGGATCTGCCGGGTCGTCGACCAGCGTCTCGCCGAGGCCCCCTATCTCGGGGGCGATGACTATTCCGTCGCCGACATAGCCTCCTATCCCTGGCTGAAGCTGGGCGCCTTTCTCGA
>JAJFJE010000176.1 GCA_021774355.1 Alphaproteobacteria bacterium | reverse complement strand
AGGCCTTTCCCTATGGCTTCAATCCGCTGGAGCGGCTGCGCCTGGTCGATCTGGGGGACCTGCAATTCGACGCCGGGGCGCCGACCCTGATTCCCGAGCTGATCGAGGCCGCGGCCGGCGACATCATCGACAGCGGTGTCTTTCTGCTGGGCTGCGGCGGCGATCATTTCGTGACCCTGCCCCTGCTGCGCGCCCATGTCGCACGGCACGGGCCCCTGGCCCTGGTCCATTTCGACGCCCATCCCGACACCTGGAGCGACAATCCCGATCTGCCCCATACCGAGCTGAATCACGGCACCATGTTCGCCCGGGCGGTGCGCGAAGGCCTGATCGTGCCCGGCCGCTCGGTCCAGGTGGGGATACGCACCTGGGTCGACGACCCTCTGGGCCTTGCCATCATCGACGGGCCGCAAGTGCACGAGATGGGGCCGGCGGCGGTCGCGGCGGCCGTGCGGGACCGGGTCGGCGACCACGCCTGCTACCTGACCGTCGATATCGACGTGCTCGACCCGGCCTTTGCCCCAGGCACCGGCACGCCGGTGGCGGGCGGCCACGCCACCCCCCACTATCTGGCGATTCAGGGCGCGCTGCACGGCCTGGCGATTGTCGGCTCCGATGTGGTCGAGGTGGCGCCCGCCTATGACCATGCGGAAATCACCGCCCTGGCGGGCGCGACCGTGGCCTTCGAACAGGTCTGTCGTCTCGCAGCTGCGAAGTCGGGGTGAGATTTTCTTGCATCGCGGCATGGACATGACCAGCATTCCGGACGACCCTTGGCACGCCGCGGGGAATGGCCGGCCCGGCCGAGATCAGACGGATCAGCGATAGCAGCCAGCCATGCGGGCAAGTGAAATTGAATCGAAGCTGGCCGCCGGTGCGGCCAAAGGCGAAGCCACGACCCGCAAGAAGACGGGTTTCTGGGCGCTCGCCCTGGGCAGTGTCGGGGTCGTCTATGGCGACATCGGGACCAGCCCGCTCTATGCCTTCCGCGAGGCCTTGAGCCATGTCGCGGGGCCGGGAACCGCACCGTCCGAGGATGCCGTGTTCGGCGTGCTGTCCCTGATCCTGTGGTCGCTGATCCTCATCGTGTCGATCAAATACATCGTGATCCTGCTGAACGCCGACAATAATGGCGAGGGCGGCGTGCTCTCCCTGATGGCTCTGGTGCAGCGGGCCCTGAAGCGGCGTGCGCCGGTGGTCTTTGCCTTCGGGGTGTTCGGGGCCGCCCTGTTCTATGGCGATGCCATCATCACGCCGGCCCTGTCGGTGCTGTCGGCGGTCGAAGGCCTGAAACTGGTCACCCCCAGTTTCGATCCCTATGTGGTGCCGGCGACCATCGCCATCATTTTCGTGCTGTTCATGGCCCAGAGCCGGGGCACCGGAAAGGTCGCCGCCCTGTTCGGCCCGGTCACCACCCTGTGGTTCGTGGCCATGGGCGTGGCCGGCGCCATTCATATCGGCGACCGGCCGGATATCCTGTTGGCCTTCAACCCCTATCACGCAGTGCGCTTTCTGACCCATCACGGCCTGATCGGCCTGATCGCCCTCGGCGCCGTGTTCCTGGCGGTGACCGGGGGCGAGGCGCTCTATGCCGATCTCGGCCATTTCGGGAAGAAGCCGATCCGGGCCGCCTGGTTCGGCCTGGTCTTCCCGTCTCTGGCCCTCAATTATCTCGGCCAGGGCGCGCTGGTCCTTTCCGACCCGGCGGCGCTGGCCAACCCGTTCTTCCTGATGGTGCCGGAATGGGCGCTGCTGCCGATGGTCGGGCTGGCCACCGCGGCCACCGTCATCGCCGCCCAGGCGGTGATCACCGGCGCCTTCTCGATCACCCGCCAGGCGATCCAGCTCGGCCTCCTGCCGCGGCTCGAGGTGCGCCACACCTCGGAGGCCCATGCCGGCCAGATCTTCCTGCCCCGGGTCAACCGGCTGATGATGATCGGGGTGGTCCTGCTGGTGGTTGTGTTCGGCTCGTCGAGCAATCTCGCCTCGGCCTATGGCATTGCGGTCACCGGGACCATGCTGATCGACAGCTGCCTGGTCCTGGTGCTGCTGATGGCGCGCTGGCATTGGCCGCTGTGGGGGGCGCTGCTGCTGATGTTGCCCTTCGTGTTCCTCGATTCGGTGTTCATGGGGGCCAATCTGCTGAAGGTCCACGAAGGCGGCTGGATGCCGCTGATGCTGGCCGGCGGCATGACCTTGATCATCGTCACCTGGGTGCGGGGCAGCCGCATCCTGCGCGACAAGGCCCAGCGCGACAGCGCCGACCTGCAGGTCGTGGTCGACAGCCTGGAACGCAATCCGCCCCATATCGTGCCGGGAACCGCCATGTTCCTGACCGGAACGATCAATGTCGCACCGGTCGCCCTGCTGCATAATCTCAAGCACAACAAGGTGCTGCACGAACGCAACGTGATGGTGACGATCGAGGCCGCGCCAGAGCCCTATGTCGACCCGGACGAGCGGGTCAGCGTGCAGTCGCTCAGCCCCCATGTCATGGTCATGCATGTCCGCTACGGCTATATGGAAAGCCCGCATCTGCCGCCCGCCCTGGTCGCCGCCAAGAAGCTCGGCCTGAAGTTCGACATCATGCAGACCTCGTTCTTCCTGGGGCGGCGTTCGCTCAAGGCCTCGCCCCGCTCCGGCATGCCCCTGTGGCAGGACCGTCTGTTCATCTCCCTGTCGAAGAACGCCGCCGATGCCACGGAATTCTTCCAGATCCCCTCGGACCGGGTGATCGAACTGGGCACCCAGGTGACGATCTAAGGGTCGGGTCCCGCCCCAAGGCCGCCGCCGCAGGCGCCGCGTTCCCCCCCGTCGTCCC